>NZ_RAZO01000080.1:0-4841 GCF_004307535.1 Pseudomonas sp. Sample_9 | reverse complement strand
TTTTCCGACATATCGCTGGCGAAAAATTGCTTTAGATAAGCCCGGTCGTCAACAGGTACTGGCGATTCTAGAGCAGCGATGCTCATTACGACTACCCGCAACGGCCGTTAAATCCCGGCCGACTGATGAAAAGGACTTCACATGTGCACTTTGACTCATTTTGCCACGTCGCCTGAGGCGCGAATCAACACACCTCTGACAATGCAGGTTGCCAGCCTGGATCACCTTCCGACATCTTCTAACAATCACCGAACCCCGCATTTTCAGGTGGTGCCGGCGGGCATCGCGTTCTTTCACATCAAGGAGATATCCACGGGACGTGTCAGAGGTTTCCGCGGCAATCACAACGAAGCGTGCGCCCTCGCCCGTTCGCTGGAATCAAAAATCGAACTCCACGCCAACGGCTGCCTCTGATAAGGGAGTGAACGTACAAGCCGTACCGGCACCGACCCAGGAGTAGATGATGGAACTGCCAACCGAGCTTAACCTGACCACCCTTTTCGATCAGTTGGGCCTGCCGTCCGATGAAGCGTCGATCAATGACTTTGTCGAAGCCCATCCGCTGGACTCTGACACCAAGCTGATCGATGCCGATTTCTGGACGCCTCAACAAGCGCAACTGCTTAAAGAGTGGCTGCGTGCGGACGGCGAAGAAGCGGTAATTGTCGATGAGCTGAACGTGCGCCTGCATCGCGGCAAGTAAGTACGATCAGTGCAGGCTGTCGCCGGGCTCGATGTTAAGTTGGTCGAGCCAGGCAGCCTTGCACTCCTCCGCTTCATCGCGACTGGCGAAGGCTGTGCCGCGTCGCTCACCGTTGAGCAAAACCACCCAGCACACACTGCGCCCCATCGCGCGCATTCCGGCCGGGACCCCGCTGCCGATCATCACTGCCACGTCTACCCTGCACTGCATGTGCCCTCCGAAATAATTAGCTACCTAACTAAGTCGTCAGGTTAATGCTTTCCTTCGAGAGGAAACAGCAACCCCCGTGCACAGATTCATTGCGCCAACGGTAACAATCTCAGCGCGGATTCTCAGGTTTGTAGCCCAGACGCAAACCGCCCCAGTGTCGTCCCTTGATCATGATCGGCACCGAAAGATCATGCATCAGCTCACCGGTGTCGCGCGTGTAAGTCTGCAGCAGCACTGGTTGTTGATGGCTGCCGCAGCGGATGCCGGTGCGGTCGGCGAATTTGCGTTTGGTGCGGTTATTCACCGTGTCGACCTGCACATCACCGGTCAACGGTTTGCTGAATGCCTGATTATGCGTCGGCACATAACCCTGCTGCGTGCAAGCGATTGCGAATACCAACCCCTCATGTCGCAACAATAAAGGCTCTTGAATCGCTGGCAGTACCTGATCGGTATATCGATCGAACCGGGTCTGGAATTTGGCTGGCTGGGTTGCGGGGATCGGCTGGTATGTCCGGTCGAACAAATCATCGAGGCTGATCCGTCCCTGCTCGACATCCGCTTCGAAACGCGCGGCAATCTGGCTCGCACCTTCACGGGCCAAGTCGTAGATACGTTGGTGATAGTCATCCAGGCCGACCTCGGCCAGGCGCTCGCTAATGGTTTCCGCCTGCCCTTCCATCTGCACCGCGGCCTCGGCGAGACGGCGGGTCTGCTGATCGCTGATTGCCAGATCGCTGCGCATTTGCTCGATGGCGATGAACAGCGCGTCAAGCTGCTCGCGATTGGTCTGCGCGCCTCGGGCAATCTCGCTGACCTGAGTTTCTACGCCGGCCGCCAGACGCGCGATGTTTTCCAGATGCTGACCGGTGTGTTCGACCTGTTCGACACCAGTGTGCAGATCGCTCGATAACTCGCGAATCTGCGCCACCACTTGCGCGGTGCGCTGCTGAATGTCAGCGACCATCTCACCGACCTCACCCGTGGCCGCCGCCGTGCGTGCTGCCAACCCGCGCACCTCGTCGGCGACCACGGCAAAACCGCGACCGTGCTCGCCGGCCCGGGCGGCTTCAATCGCAGCGTTCAACGCCAACAGATTGGTCTGGCTGGCAATCGATTGAATTACCAGTGTCACGCGCTGAATATCGTCGCTGCGCACACTCAAGGCCTCGATCAGTTCGCGACTGGCGTTGGCGCGTTGACTGAGTTGCTGCATGCGCGCAATCGAGTCGAGCAGTTCGCTGCGCCCCGCCGCGCTGCTGTGATGCGCTTGGCTGGCGGAATCCAGCGCATCGCGACTGAGCTGTGAAGTCGCCTGTTCGGTGGCGATCATCACCTCGGCGTTGCTGACGATCTGCGCCGCCGCGTCGAGTTGCGATTCAAGTTTGCCTGCGAGCGCTTTGACCGAGAACGCCACGCCGGCCGCAGACAGTGCGTTGTGGCTGGTGGTATAGGAAAGATCGCGAGTCAGTGCGGACAATGCGCTCGCACTATCGACCGGGGCAGCAGCAGGAGCATTGCGCGAGCGCAGGCGCGGCAGCCAGACAATCAACACTGCCAGCGGCATGCAGATGTACAGCGACCACTCGGCCATGGCCATGCCGGCCAGCAACAGCATCAGGGCGACGCTTTGCAGGGTCGGCGCGATCCAGCGGTTTTTCGGCAAAAGCACTGGTGCAGGCAGCGCCGCAACCAGAGATCCATCTCTCGTCATCTTGATCACCCCACGTTTGTTCTCATTGTTGTGACTGCATTAAACGCCACTACAACGCCATTATCCATGGTCCGTTAGTCGTGGAGTCGGTGGCAGGTCAATGGAACGACGGGGAAATATCGCAGACGAGCAAAAACAAAGATCGCAGCCTTCAGCAACCCCATGTGGGAGCTGCCGAAGGCTGCGATCTTTTCAAGGTGCCCCTGTTGAAGGGGTCACCCACAGAATCAGGCCTGACGCTGGTGCTTGTCGATCTGCTCGTGACGCTCTTGAGCTTCGATGCAGTACTTGGTGGTCGGGCTGATCAGCAGGCGTTTCAGGCCAATGGCCTCGCCGCTGTCGTCGCACCAGCCAAAGCTGTCGTCCTTGATGCGCTCAAGAGCTTGTTCCAATTGCGGCAGCATGCGCTGGTCGCGATCGATCGCGTTGACCAGCCAGGTGCGCTCTTCTTCAACCGAAGCCGCGTCCGCCGGGTCAGCCGGGGTGTCCAGGCTTTCGATGGCGATACGGTTTTGCTCAATGCGCTCGTGGGTTTCGACTTTCATGTTCTGCAACAGCTCAGTGAAGAAAGCGTGTTGCTCTGCATTCATGTAGTCATCTGCCGGCATAGCCAGCAACTTGTCCTTTGTCATTGATATCTCTATAAAAAAACGTGCATTAAGGCGAATAAGGGAGCGTTTCGGCGAACCGTGTCGGGCCGTCGAAAAGGCATCGTTTTATTGCAAACGCCACCCGGCACTCAATTTACGAGGGGCGGCAGTCTAAGGCCCGATCAAGACCTCAGCAACTGTAAATACAGGGAATTTGTCCGACAGGACCTGGAAACTGCTCTGACACACGCTTCACACGGCCATCGGAGTGCGTTTATAGCAAGAAATTCAGTCGAGCGGCTGTATATAGAAGACAAACGGCTAACCAACCCGCCAGCGACAGCCGAGATTATTCTCGCAAGGTGCATCGTTTCAGCCCGGCAGAGCTTACGCAGCCCTTCTATTATCAGGCCCACCGCGTGCTCAACTCGCCTGAAGGATGCTGCCCATGCCCCGCCCCGCTCTGCCGGCCACAGCCGAAATTTCCTTCGCCAGCGCGCCGGTCAACGCCGAGCGCCTGCTGCAAATGATCAGCGAAGAGTATGACGCCCTGCCGCGCCAGCTCAAACGCGTGGCCAGCTACATCAGCCAGCAGAGCGAGCGAATCATGGTCGAGCGCATCAGCGACATCGCCCGCGAGTGCGAAGTGCATCCGTCAGCCATTGTGCGTTTCTCGCAACGTTTCGGGTTCAGCGGCTTCAGCGAGATGCAGGCGCTGTTCCGCCAGGCCTGGACGCACAAAGCCACGCCAGCGCAAAACTATCAGCAACGCATCCGCAGCATGATCGCCAACAACTCGCAGACCGCCAACAACGGCGAACTCGCCCGCGAGTGCATTGATGCAACGCTCTCGGGCATCGAACGCTTGGGCCGCGAACTCGACGAGGCTGCTTTCGATAAAGCCGTCGATCTCATCGTCAATGCCGACGACATTTATGTTGTCGGGGTCCGCCGTTCGTTCGCCGTCGCCGACTATCTGGTTTACAACCTGCAACACACGCAGAAGCGCATTCATCTCGTTTCCGGCATCGGCGGCAGCTATCGCGAGCAAATGCGCAGCGTGCGCGCCAACGATCTGGTGATCGCCATCAGCTTCGTGCCCTACGCCAAGGAAACCCAACACTGCCTGCGCTTCGCCCGGCAGCAGAACGCCAATGCCCTGATCATCACCGACAGCCCTCTTTCGCCACTGGCAAAACTTGCCAATAGCGTGTTGCTGGTCAATGAAGGCAGTGCGCTGGCTTTTCGTTCGCTCAGTGCAACGCTGTGTTTGTGCCAGGCGCTGTTTGTGGCAGTGGCGTATCGGCTGGGCTTGAACGTCGATGAAATTCACGAGCAGGCGGGATTCGACGACTGACAATTGCCTCAGCGTCGGCTAGGTTATGCCTTCCCACCGGTTCGACTTGAAGGAACGCGTCATGAAACTGATCGGCATGCTCGACTCCCCCTACGTGCGCCGCGTAGCGATCTCCGCCAAATGCCTGGGGATCGACCTCGAACACGAGTCGGTCTCGGTGTTCCGCCATTTCGAGCAATTTCAGCAGATCAACCCGGTGGTCAAGGCGCCCACATTGATCCTCGACGACGGCGTGGTCCTGATGGACTCGACCCTCATCCTCGATTA
>NZ_RAZO01000252.1:0-852 GCF_004307535.1 Pseudomonas sp. Sample_9 | reverse complement strand
CGATGTCGCCGATGATCGCCTGACTCACCGAGATCATGCCGCCGGCGCCGATGCCTTGAAGGATTCGCGCCAGCACCAACTGCTCCATGCTCTGCGCCATGCCGCAGAACAGCGAGGCGAGGGTGAACAGGCCCATACCGAACAGCATCAGTTTGCGCCGCCCGTAAAGGTCACCAAGCTTGCCGTAGATCGGCACCGCCACGGTCATCGCCACCATGTAACCGGAAATCACCCAGGCCAGCAGGCTGACGTCCTTGAATTGCGCGGAGATCGCCGGCATCGACACGGCGACGATGGTCTGGTCCAGCGCACCGAGGAAGATCGCCATCATCAAGGCGACCAGCACGCTGCGAATGGCCGGTTTGGGCGTTTCAGGCTGATTGAGAGTGGTCACGGAAAACCTGCGGGCAGTGATTGACCCGCATGGACAGGGCGAGCGGGTAAGTGCTCGCCAGTGTAAGTCGATAGCAGGCTATTCGATAGCCTCGTACGGAAGCCCGACGTAATTTTCTGCAATGGTTTTTTGCCCGGCTTGCGAGCTGACAAAATAGTCCAGTTCCGACGCGCTGATGCGTTGGCTGAATTCATCATGCTCGTCGAAGCGATGCAGCATCGACGTCATCCACCAGGAAAATCGTTCGGCTTTCCATACTCGGCGCAGGCAGATTTCCGAGTATTTTTCCAGCAGATCGGTGCGGCCTTCGCGATAGACCTTCAGCAGAATATTGAACAACGTGCTGACATCGCTGGCCGCCAGGTTCAAGCCCTTGGCGCCAGTCGGCGGTACGATATGTGCGGCGTCGCCGACGAGAAACATGCGCCCGTACTGCATTGGCTCGACGACAAAACTGC
>NZ_RAZO01000392.1:0-4855 GCF_004307535.1 Pseudomonas sp. Sample_9 | reverse complement strand
GTTCCGTGCCCTGGAACAGGACAGCTGGAGGGATCGCTTTTACGAGCGGCTGGGTTAGCCATGGATGACTCCTGTCAAAAAAATCCTTTTCGAGAGGTAAACCTATCACGAAATTCAGCCTGGACGGCCGCATCCGATCATTCAAAAAAGTGCTCGATCACCAGACCGCGCTACCTGTTGCTTGGGTTAACGCGGTTGGTACTTCGCTGGCGTTTTCTACCTTGCCATCAACTCAAGTTTCAGAATGGGACGCGGCTCCTCCCTACTCCTTGACTGCAAACATCCGCTCAGCAATCTCCCGCCCCCGCTCCACCCCTTCCTTCGTCAACCATATCGACTTGTTCCTGTTAACCGGATTACTGATCAAACCCTGCTCGTGCAAGCGGTTCATGATCTCGAAGTCATAGCCCTTCCACGCATTGCCGGCGTCGGAGCTATAGGCTGCCAGGAGAGCAAGGACGGCGTCGTCGATCAGTTTCATGTCGTATTCCATGATGGTCACTCCGCTGATGTTCAGTGTTGTAATCAAAGCGTCGTATCAAAGTGGATGTCAATGCTGCGCGAGCTTGTAGGTTTTAGATGCCCGATTGCTGGTTGCCTCGACTGCGATCCCCGCCCGTATAATCACGCCCGCACGCCAAACCTCCTCTGGTATTTCGCGCATTGGTTTCAAACCCTTCACTTCACTGACAGACATCCCCATGGAAACCTCACTGGAAACCGTCGCCCTCTTCTCCCTCAAACTTGCCTACGAAGAAGAAGGCCTGAGCCCGATTCTGCGAGATGACATGGTCATGGGCGATTATCAGAAAGACGTTTTCGAGTTACTGGTGAAACGCGGCGATGTCGAGGCCATTCAGTTCAAGATGAACGAATGCCTGAACCTGGCGCTGGATGCCTTGGGTGGGGTCGAGAAGCCGTTGGGGCGGGAGTTGCGCAAGTTGTCGGCGGAGTTGGCTGAGGCGCGATCGATGGAGCAGCTGGGTCAGCCGCTGCTCGCGCTGAAGGGGTATCTGCGCGACATTCTTTGAATGCCGCGCTACAGCCACGCCAGTATCTCTGCTGATCAGCGACGTGCTTTCAGCACTCGAATATCTGTTGGGAAGCCGTCAGCGCCCACCAGCGTTTTCCAGCCCATGTACTGAAATTCGCCGTTGGGATCGATGTAGTCGCCCTTCTCTGGTTGCCCTCCGCCAACTATCGCAACACGCTTCACTTCGCCACAGCCGCCATCCGATGGTCGCACGGTATAGATCACATAAGGCTTCACGTATTGCGTGGCGCGGAAGTATTGGCCGCAGATTTCGTCGACGGTGATCAGCATGGTTTTCAGGCGGGCTTCGCCGTCGGTGTCTTCGTGCAGTTTCAGGAAGGAGATGTCGCCGACGTCGCTGTAGCCGAGGGAACGGGCGCGTTGGTAGGCGGGGGAGTTCTGGTGCGCAATACGGCCCTCCTCCACACCCCGTTGCATTTGCGCGGCGAACTCGGCTTTGCCTTGGGCCAGGGTTGCCTCGGCGTGGGCCGCGACGTTTTCGCAGTGGGCGTACTCGCTGGAGTCGAGGTGTTGCGGTAGCAGGTTGAGGCGGCGCTCGTTCATGGAGGCGAGGCTGTCTTGCAGGCCGGACGTTAGTGCATAGGCAGCGGAGACGCGACCGCTCTGGACGTCGGCGATTGTCTCCTGCATCCGCTGGCAATTGGCGAGGTAGTAATCCCAGCTGGCTTGCGGGTGTTCTTTCGCGAAGCAGAAGGCTGGGGTAATGGAGACGGCAAGGGTGAGAGCGCCGAGCAGTTGCAGCAAAAGGGTTGTGGAAAACATGGGTAGTCCATTACAGAGAAGGCATGGCGCGACGCTACTATTTTGCTATCTTGCCGTCCACTCTCTACAGGCGTGCAAGTTGCCGCCTCTGTCTCGTGGCAAGGAAAGAAATCCGATGGATGCTGTGTTGTGTTTGGTAGTCATGGCGGCAATGTGGTTCTGGGTGGTGCGACAGCGCGGGCATTGGAATCTGTTGTTGGCGAACCTTGCCGGAGCGGGTAGCGCTGTGGTGGTCGGCATTGTCTTCACACTGCTTTATGACGCGCTGTTCGGCACCACCATGGCAGCGCCCGGACTGCATAACAGCCTGGTGGTGTTCATGACCAGCGCGGGCGTTCTGGCGGGTGTTTGGCTGTGGATCGCCAAGCGTCGTCAGCCGGCGCATCCGGTTGCCCGTCAACTGCTCGCGGGGGGCTGTGGCTTTGCCGCCGGGATGGTCACGTTGATTTTTCTGGCGGCGAATTATTTTCCGCAGCCGTAGCCGGACGGCGCGTCTATTTTGCTATCTTGCCGCGCATCGTCGGGGCTCGCTGATCGTCTCGCGCCGCGTTTGGATTGTTGAAAGGTAAGGAAAGGATCAAATGGAGTTTCTGCGTTTTCTGGCGTTCGTCGCTGTCTGGGGTTTCATGTGGCGCTGGGTGGTGAAGAACCGCGGTAGCTGGAATATTTTATACGGCAATATCGTTGGCGCGGCGGGTGGGTTCATTGTCGGGCTGGTGATATTGTCGATCACCTTCTCACTGTTTCCTTCGTCGTTCGATCAAGAGGCGGGGCAGGCGGAAAACACGCCAGTCGTCGAATCGACCTCTGTGTTGCCTGAAGCCGAGGCAGTCACGCCCGCCACCGAGCTGAAAGATGCGCCGGCTTTTGCTGCCATCGAGGCAGACGACAAGCCTTCTCCCGCCGACTCCGCACTGCTGCCGAATAACGTCAGCCGAGCGCCGAAATCAATGGCGGTACAAACGGTGCTGAATCAGAGCGACTACGAGGGTCGCATGGCCCTGGCCGCGCTGAACAAGAAGTTGCGCGGCGACGCACAGGCCGACAAGTCGATGATCGCGTATGTCATGTGCAGCCCGTTTGTCACCAGCACCCTGCGTTATCCCGCTTCGGCGCGTTTTGCCGACAGCAAAGCGCTGGTCAGCCATCGCTACAAGGATCAGGTCTACAGCTTCAGCAACAGCGTCACCGCGCGCAACATGAATGGCGACGATGTCACTTACCGTTTCGATTGCTCTGTGCAAGAGCTGCCACGGGTTGATGCGACGGCCGGAGAATGGCGTTTGCTGGCGCTGAAACTGCAAAAAGCCGACTCTTAAGGCTGATTTAAGGGATCAAGGCGCCGGCTGCGCTATCATCGCCGGCCTGTGCGCCTTGAACTTTGCCCTCAATGTTTTCAACACCCGACGACCTTAACTCGCTGCCTCCTGTACTGGCCGGCCCGCTGCTGCGGCGGATGGAGCCGACGCGCGTGGTGCTGTGGCTGGTGGGCTCGCGTGAACTGACGCTGACCTTGCGCCTGCAAGGTGTAGGAGATACTCCGCTCGACTCAGAGAAATGCACGGTCATTGCCGTAGGCCGTCATGCGTTCGTGCATCTGATCGACGTTCAACTTGAAAGCGCCCTGCCCTGCGACACGTTTATCGATTACGACCTGCTGATCGATGACGCCATCGGTATGGCTCAGTGGGCACCTCATCTGCTTTACCCCGGCGCTACCTGCGCGAACCTCGTCGTGCGTTCGCGGATCGACCAATTGCTCCACGGCTCCTGCCGCAAGCCGCATCATCCGGCAACCGATGGCTTGCTCTGCGTCGATCAATTGCTGGCCGACGAGACCGATGCGCAACGACGTCCGGCGTTGCTGATGATGAGCGGTGATCAGGTCTATGCCGACGACGTCGCCGGGCCGATGCTGCGGGCGATTCATGCCTTGATCGAGCGTCTGGGTCTGTTCGATGAGCACCTTGACGGTGCCGTGGTCAGCGACAGCGCCAAGCTCTATCAACACCCGGCAAGCTACTACCACCGTGCGGATTTGTTACCGGCGCTAGAGAGCAACGAGACCTTGCGCGAGCGATTTTTCGGTGGCGCGCGTAAGCCGATTTTCACCAGCAGCAGTGCCGACAATCACCTGGTGACGTTCGCCGAAGTCATGGCCATGTACATGCTGGTGTGGTCGCCGACGCCGTGGTTGCTGATCAATCCGAGCGCGCCGACGCTGACGCCGGAACGCCGCAAGCGCTACCACCTCGAGCAGACGCGCATCGATGCCTTCAAGGCGGGCCTGGGCAACGTCGCGCGGGCGCTGGCGCATCTGCCGAGCCTGATGATTTTCGATGATCACGACATCACCGATGACTGGAATCTTTCTGCGCAGTGGGAGGAAACCGCCTACGGCCATCCGTTCTCCAAGCGCATCATTGGCAATGCGCTGATTGCCTATTTGTTGTGTCAGGGCTGGGGCAACAATCCGGATGCCTTCAAGGACGTGCTGGAGCAGACCGCGCAACTTAGCGCCAGCGGTGATGACGGCTATCTGGACATGCCAGTGCAGGACGATCTGATTGATCAGCTGCTGCGTTTTCAGCAGTGGCATTTCGTGCTGCCGAGCAGTCCGGCGCTGGTGGTGATCGACACGCGTACGCGGCGCTGGCGCAGCGAGATGGCACTCAAGCAGCCGTCGGGCCTGCTCGACTGGGAAGCCTTGAGCGAACTGCAACAGGAACTGCTCGATCACCCTTCGGCGATCATCGTGTCGCCGGCGCCGATCTTTGGCGTGAAGCTGATTGAAACCGTGCAGAAGGTGTTCAGCTGGTGCGGTTATCCGCTGCTGGTCGACGCGGAAAACTGGATGGCCCATCGCGGCGCGGCCCAGGTGATCCTGAACATTTTCCGACACTCGCGCACACCGGGGAACTACGTGGTGCTGTCCGGCGATGTGCATTATTCCTTCGTCTACGAAGTCCTGATCCGCCACCGCAAGGCCGGCCCACGGATCTGGCAGATCACCAGCAGCGGCATCAAGAACGAATTCCC
>NZ_RAZO01000325.1:0-853 GCF_004307535.1 Pseudomonas sp. Sample_9 | reverse complement strand
CAAAAAAAAGCGGACAGCCTTGGCTGTCCGCAAAATGCGCACATAGAGAGGAGCTTATCGCAGACGCGTCAGAACGTTGACTGAATTTTCAGGCCAGCGACCAAAGCGTTATCGACTTCATCCACACCGCCCGGATGGGTGATGTATTGCAGGTTGGGACGCACGGTCAGCCAGTTGGTGACATGAATGCCGTAGTTGAGTTCGTAGTTGTACTCGGTCTCACGAATCGGCGAGAACGCGGCGTTGTCGTAGTCGGACACACCGTTCGCAGCGTTCAGCAGTTCAGCGTTGCGCTTGACGTCCTTGTTGACGTGGATACGCGCCGCGCCGATACCGATGTCATCCTTCGGACGCGCGTCGAACGGGCCTTTGTAGACAAACATCACCGACTGGTAGTTGTCGATGAAGTTGGTGTCCTTGTCGTGGAAAGTCGCGTTGGCAGCGATGTTCAGACCGCGAGTCGCATCACCGTTGTGGCTGGTGAGTTGCTGTTGCGCAACGAACCAGTAACCGCTTTTGCTGTTGTGCGACTTGTAGTCGTCACCGGTGGTTGCCGCATCGAGACCGTTGACGTCTTCGCGAACGTCGTCGGCATCGGCCGTGCTCTTGTAGTAACCGACGCGGTATTCGCCCGGCAGGCTGTTGACCTTCGGCGACCAGACCAATTCAACCGGCAGCACGGTACCTTTGGTGCCGCTGCCGCTGAGCTTGAAGCCGTTGCCGTGTTCCAGCTGCGACGGGTTCTGGTTGTACGCACCGATTTGCGCGTAGAGCTCGTCGTTGATGTTGTACTTCACACGGATCGCGGCCTGGCTGACGGGCCAGTTGTACCAGATGTTGGTCGCCCAGTTAC
>NZ_RAZO01000155.1:41005-43696 GCF_004307535.1 Pseudomonas sp. Sample_9 | reverse complement strand
CGCGAATTCCAGGAATTCCGCCGTGGCCGCTACGTCGAATTCAACCTGGTTTACGACCGTGGCACGCTGTTCGGCTTGCAGTCGGGTGGCCGTACCGAATCGATTCTGATGTCGCTGCCGCCGCAAGTGCGCTGGGGTTATGACTGGAAGGCCGAGCCGGGCAGCGCAGAAGCGCGCCTGACCGAGTACTTCCTGCAGGATCGCGACTGGCTGGCCGAGGCCTGAGGACGGGTGATGGATCGTTACGTTGTTTTTGGTAACCCGATCGGCCACAGCAAGTCGCCGATGATTCACCAGTTGTTCGCCGAACAGACCGGCCAACGCCTCGACTACAGCACGCTGCTCGCGCCGCTGGATGATTTTACCGGCTGCGCCACGGCGTTCTTTCGCGAAGGCCGCGGCGCCAACGTGACAGTGCCGTTCAAGGAAGACGCTTACCGGCTGGCCAACCGCCTGACCGCCCGCGCGCAGCGCGCCGGTGCGGTGAACACCTTGAGCAAACTGGACGACGGTTCGCTGCTCGGCGACAACACCGATGGCGCAGGACTGGTCCGCGATCTGACGGTCAATGCCGGTTTCAGCCTGACCGGCAAGCGCATCCTCTTGCTCGGCGCCGGTGGCGCAGTACGCGGTGCGCTGGAGCCTTTGCTGGCGGAGAAACCGGCCTCGGTGATCATCGCCAATCGCACGGTGGACAAGGCGGAACTGCTGGCGGAATTGTTCGGCGATCTGGGGCCGGTGTCGGCCAGTGGTTTCGACTGGCTGCGCGAGCCGGTGGACGTGATCATCAACGCCACTTCGGCCAGCCTGACCGGCGACGTGCCGCCGATTGCGCCAAGCCTGATCGAGCCGGGCCAGACCTTGTGCTACGACATGATGTACGGCAAGGAACCGACCGCGTTCTGCCGCTGGGCCACTGAGCACGGCGCGGCGCTGGCGATGGATGGTCTGGGCATGCTCGCCGAACAGGCGGCCGAAGCGTTCTACCTGTGGCGCGGCATACGCCCGGATACCGCGCCGGTACTCGCCGAGCTGCGCCGCCAACTGGCCCTTTAAGCTTTGCTCCCACATTGAAATACGATCAATGTGGGAGCGAGCCTGTTCGCGAATCGCATCACCACCAATGTCAGCTCAATCCTCAAACCTGATCGGGCACTTCTCCGCCCCCTCCAGCTTCCTCAGTTCCTCCACCACTGGCGGCCGCGCCCGGCGCAAGGTCAGGCTGCGACCCTGGCCGAGCAGGCGCCGCGCTTCCTGGTGCAGCATCTCCACCCCCGAATAATCGATGAAGTTGATCTGTTGCGCCTCGATCACCACCCGCGCGCCATGCAGGCGTTGCAGGCGTACCTGCAGGTAATGGCTGGCGCCGAAAAAGATCGAACCGCCCACCCGCAGCACATCGTCGTCACCGTCGCGCCAATGCTGCACCCTTGGTTGCGAGGTGCGCTTGAGGTAAAAGAACAACGACGCCAGCACCCCGGCGTAAATCGCCGTCTGCAATTCCAGCAGCAAGGTCGCGAGACAGGTCAGGGCCATCACCATGAACTCGGCGCGGCTGACCCGCAGTAAAGCGCGAATGCCGCGATGATCGACCAGACCCCAGGCAATCAACAGGATGCTGCCGGCCATGGCCGGGATCGGAATATGCGCGATCAGCCCCGCGCCGAACACCGCAAACAGCGCCACCCAGAGCGCCGAGAACACTCCGGCCAGTGGCGAGCAGGCACCCGCCTCGTAACTCAGACCTGAGCGGGTAAACGATCCGGCTGACAGCGACCCGGAAAAGAACGCACCGACAATGTTCGACAGACCCTGTGCGCGGACTTCCTGATTGGCGTCGAGCAACTGTTGCGAGCGCGCCGATATCGAACGGGCGATCGACAGACTGGTGACCAGCCCGAGCATGCCCACCGCCACGGCGCTTGGCAGCAGGCGCAGGATCACCTCCAGATCCAGCGGCAAGGCGCTCAGCGGCGGCAGGCGTCCGACGAAAGCGCTGACCAGATGCACATGACCGAACATTCCTGGCCAGATCCACACCAGCAGACTGGCCAGCACCAGCGTGAGCAACAGCGTCGGCCAGCGCGGCAGGAGTTTTTTCAGGGCCACACCGACGATTACCGTGGCGACGCCAAGGATCAGCGAAGGTTTATCCACAGCCCCCAGATGTCGCAGCAGATCCATCAGGCTGGCGAGCGCCGTGGTGTTGGCCGGCAACTCCAGGCCGAGCAAATTGGGCAACTGCCCGATGGCGATCACCACGGCGGCACCGAGGGTGAAGCCGAGCACTACCGAATGCGAAACGAAATTCACCAGCGCGCCGAAGCGCAGCAAGCCGAGCAACCATTGGAAAATCCCGGCGAGGAACGTCAGCAGCAGGATCAGAGTGATGTAGTCCTCGGAAGCCGGCACCGCGAGCGGGCTGACGCTGGCGTACAGCACGATGGAAATCGCCGCTGTCGGGCCGCAGATCAAATGCCATGACGAACCCCACAGGCAGGCGATCAATACCGGAATGATTGCGGCGTACAGCCCGTATTCCGGTGGCAGCCCGGCGATCAGTGCGTAGGCAATCGACTGGGGTAAGGCGAGAATCGCACCGCTGAGGCCGACGATCAGGTCCCGCCCGACGCTGGCACGGGATTGCCGTGGCAACCAGCTCAGGAAAGGAAAAAGTGAATGGCGGCTGGG
>NZ_RAZO01000155.1:18015-40905 GCF_004307535.1 Pseudomonas sp. Sample_9 | reverse complement strand
CACGGGATTGCCGTGGCAACCAGCTCAGGAAAGGAAAAAGTGAATGGCGGCTGGGTAAGGCCATGGGTCCTCGCGGTTGGGGTTTTGTTCAAGGTTATCAGGGTGTCAGGTGTAAAAGCCCTCACCCTAGCCCCCTCCCTGAGGGAGAGGGGACTGACCGAGCTGTTTGTTGAAGATTCACCGACCTGCGATTTCGGCGTTGAACGCAAGTTTTGATTCAACAGCGATCGGCTCCCTTTCCCCCTCGCCCCCTTGGGGGAGAGGGCTGGGGTGAGGGGGCAAAAATCTCCAGCCGAACGCTATCCCAGCAACCGTGAGATCAAAGCTTGGCCTTCACCGCCACCAACGCATCCTTGCCATCCACGGTCTTCACCCCATCCAGCCACTTGTCCAGCACCGCCGGATTCGCCTTGATCCATGCCTTCGCTGCTTCGGCATTGCTGATTTTCTTGTTCACCACCTCGGCCATGATGCTGTTCTCCATGTCCTGAGTGAACGCCAGATTGGTCAGCAACTTGCCCACATTCGGGCAGGCCTCCGCGTAGCCCTTGCGGGTCAGGGTGAAAACGTTGCCAGTGTCGCCGAAGTATTTTTCGCCGCCCTTGAGGTAACGCATTTTCAGCTGCACGTTCATCGGGTGCGGGGTCCAGCCGAGGAAGGTGACGAATTTCTGTTTCTTCACCGCCCGCGACACTTCGGCGAGCATCGCCTGTTCGCTGGACTCGATCAGCTTCCACTGGCCCATGTTGAAGTCATTCTTCTTGATGATCTCCTGCAACGAAATGTTCGCCGGCGCGCCTGATCCGATGCCGTAGATCTTCTTGTCGAACTTGTCGGCGAATTTGTTCAGGTCGGCAAAATCATGCACACCCGCCTCCCAGACATAGTCGGGGACGGCAAGGGTGAATTCAGTGCCTTCGAGGTTTTTCGCCAATTGCGTCACATCGCCGGTGGCGACGAACTTGTCATAGAAGCCCTGCTGCGCCGGCATCCAGTTGCCGAGGAACACGTCCACCTGGCCATCCTTCAAGCCGCCGAAGGTGATGGGCACCGCAAGGGTGTCGACTTTGGCCTTATAGCCCATGCCGTCGAGCAGAAACCCGGTGATGGCATTGGTCGCGGCGATGTCGCTCCAGCCCGGATCGGCCATCTTCACGGTTTCGCAACTTTGCTCGGCGAAGGCCGAGGCGCTGCTCAATGCGATCAGGCCAACGGTGACAGCTGTGGATAACTTGCGCATGGACTTCCCCTTAACGTTATTGGTTTTGGCAGGGTTGTGGATAACGGGCCTTGCGCTCCAGATCATCAAGGTCGATGTGGTTGCGCATGTACTGCTGACTGGCATCGACCAGTGGCTGGTGATCCCAGCTCTTCAGCTTGCCGATGGTTAACGCATCGGCGACGAAACGGCGTCGGCGCTGACTGGCCAGTACGTCCCGATGGATCGCCGGAATGTCCCACTTGGCGCGCGCTTCAGCGAGAAAATCGTCGAACAGCTGACGATGTTGCGGCGATTGGCTCAGTTCCTCTTCTTCGCGCGGATCGTTATCCACATCGAAGAGTAGGCACGGGTCGCTTTCGCTGTAGATAAATTTGTAGGCGCCCCGGCGAATCATCATCAGCGGGCTGACAGTGCCTTCGGCCATGTATTCGCCGAACACCTCGTCATGCCCGCCCTGCCCTTGCAGGTGCGGCAGCAAGGAACGGCCGTCCAGTGGCAGGCCCGGCTCAAGCGTGCCACCGGCCAGATCCACGAACGTCGGCAGCAGGTCGGCGGTGGAAACCGCGGCGCTGACCCGGCCCGCCTCGAATTGTCCTGGTGCGCTGATCAGCAGGGGCACTCGCGCGGCCATCTCGAACCAGTGCATTTTGTACCAGAGGCCCTTCTCGCCGAGCATGTCGCCATGGTCACCGGAGAAGACGATGACGGTGTCGTCCATCAACCCGGTTTCCTCGAGGGTTTGCAGCAGTTTGCCGACATTGGCGTCGATATAGCTGCAAGCACCGAAGTAGGCGCGACGGGCATCGCGGATCTTATCCACAGGCAGCGGCTTGTCCCACAGGTCGTAAACCTTGAGCAGACGTTGCGAGTGCGGATCGAGATCGTCCTGGTTCAAGGCTGTAGGCAACGGGATATCGGCATCGTCATACAGATCCCAGAAAGCCTTGGGAATCGTGTACGGATCGTGCGGGTGGGTCATCGACACGGTCAGGCAGAACGGCTGGTCGCCGTCCTCGCGGATGTGATCGAACAGGTATTGCTGCGCCTTGAACACCACCTCTTCGTCGAAATCCAGCTGATTGGTGCGCACGCACGGCCCGGCTTGCAGCACGGAAGACATATTGTGATACCAGCTCGGCCGCACGTCCGGCTCGTCCCAGTTCACCGCCCAACCGTAATCGGCCGGGTAGATGTCGCTGGTCAGGCGTTCTTCATAACCGTGCAACTGATCCGGCCCGCAGAAATGCATCTTGCCCGACAGCGCGGTGCGGTAGCCGAGACGCCGCAGGTAATGCGCGTAAGTTGGAATGTCGGCGGGGAAATCGGCCGCGTTGTCGTAGGCGCCGATCTTGCTCGGCAACTGCCCACTGACCAGGGTGAAGCGCGACGGCGCGCATAGCGGGCTGTTGCAATAGGCAGCATCGAACACCACGCCTTGGGCGGCGAGGCGGGACAGATTCGGCAGTTTGATCGGCGATGGGCCGTAGAACGGCAACATTGGCGCGGCCATTTGATCGGCCATGATGAAAAGAATGTTCTTGCGCTTCATGTGATCGCGGCATTCCATGTTGAATATTTATGCGAGAGTGCTGTGATCGAGGATGGATCCCATGCCTCCTTCGGTAAAGCCCGCCCCCGACAATGACTAGGATAAGCACAGCTTATGTATGACGCCCTCGGTGACCTGTCCCTAGATCTGCTGCGCGCTTTTGAAGCGGCGGCCCGCCATCGCAGTTTTACCGCTGCTGCGGTGGAGCTTGGCACCACGCAGCCGGCGATCAGCCAGCAGATAAAACGCTTGGAAGAACAGCTCGGTACGCGTTTATTCGATCGCATTTATCGGGGCATCGAGTTGACTGAAGTGGCCGCCCTGCTCTTTGAGCAAGTCACCCTCGGTTTGCAGAACATCGACGCAGGTTTGAGCGCGATCAGCACCCAGCAGCAACATGAGGTGCTGCAGGTAGCCACGGATTTCGCCTTTGCCGCCTATTGGCTGATGCCGCGCCTGCATCGCTTCCATGAGGCCAATCCGCACATTGATGTCAGCCTGGTCACCAGCGAGCGCAACCACAACATGCTGCGCACCGACATCGACGTGGCGATCCTGTTTGGCGATGGTCGATTCAAGCAGGGCGAGAGCCACTGGTTGTTCAGCGAAGAAGTATTCCCGGTGTGCAGTCCGCTGCTGCTCAAGGAGCGTTCATTGCCGTTGCCCGCTCAGGCCCTGCTGGAATTTCCGCTGCTACACCTGCGCGGCGAAAACAGCAGCAACTGGTTCGACTGGAGCGGGCTGTTCCGTCAACTTGGCCTCACTACACCGCCGGCGCCGGGGCAGTTGCGCTTCGACAATTACACTCTGTTGATTCAAGCGGCGATTGGCGGACAAGGCGTGGCGATCGGTTGGCGTCACCTTGTGGATAACTTGCTGGTGCAGGGTTTGCTGTGCCGGCCTCTGGCCGAAACTACTCTGTCGCGGCTGGGGTATTACGTGGTGTTGCCGCAACGCAAGCGTCGGGGTGCGTTGATTCAACTGTTCGTTGACTGGTTGATGGCCGAGCAGGCCAGCAGTGCGGAATCGTTGAACGGGTTGGCGTTGCCTTCTATTGCGGTATGAAGAGCAAAAGATCGGACGATCTTTTACGAATCAGAAGCCGCCACAAAATTCACATGCTGCCCCACATGCAGATTCAACCGCAGCTCATCGGCGATGCCCACCGCGACACGGTTCAGGCGCTCCAGCGGTTCGGCCAGCCCCGGTTCGAGATTGCCGCCCACCTGACTGAAGTGCTCGATGGTCAACCCGGCAACGCCATGGGGCGCATTGACCAGGGTCCAGCGCAGTGAGCTGCTTTGTACCGCCTCGAGGATTTCTTCGGCAGCGTGACGTTGCAGGCGCTCGTCATTTTCTGGCTCGTCGAGCACACCGAAGTTGCCGACCAGAAACAGGCGCGGCACGCTGGCCAGTTGCAAACCTTCGACCAAGGCGTCGACTGCCAGCACTTGTTCCACCGGCCCCAGCGTCACCGAGCGCTCAACGTGGTCGCTGCTGAACGGCAACCCCGGAGCGTCGAGCAGACAGATCACCGCCGAACTACCGGCGACGCTCTGATTGACCCGCTCGGCATCGAACAGGTCGCCGGTCTTGGTGCGCAGCCCCGGACGCGGCGCAAGTGCGGTGAGATCGTCGAGAATGGCGATGACTTCGTGTTGGCGGCGCAGTAATTCAGCCATCAACGCACCGCCCAGGCTGGCCATGGCACCATAGAGCACCACTTTCACCACTGGGGTTTCGGCATTTTTCATGGCTGTTTTCCTTATTGTTGTCCTATATGGCCTGTGACGGTGGAAACAGCCAAGGGTTCGAATCGATTGAGAGGCGACACGATGCAAGGGATCAAGGGCTACCACGCCCATGTCTATTTCGACGCGCAAACCATCGACCAGGCGCGGGCCCTGTGCGAACAGGCCGCGCAGTTGTTTGCGTTGAAAATGGGCCGCGTGCACGAACGCCCGGTAGGGCCGCACCCCGACTGGAGCTGCCAACTGGCTTTCGGCCCCGAGCTGATCGGCGAGGTGCTGCCGTGGCTGGCGCTGAACCGCAAAGGCCTGGTGGTGTTCCTGCATCCGGAGACTGGCGATGACTTGCTCGACCACACCGAACACGCGATCTGGATGGGCGCGGTGCGGCCGCTGGATTTGTCGATTTTTTAATCAGATGCTGACGCTGAACTGATAACGGATATGTCCAGACTGCCAGCCAGCGCTGTCTGTCCGTTTATCCGCATCGCTACTAGTCCCGTATTCATTGGCTGTCGTTGCATCCGACCGCCGGTTGACCATTCATTCATCGCTTTCGCTCGCGAAAGGTAGCTGAAAGCTTCCCCGATTAGGATCGCCCCACTCCCGGCAACAGACCGGTTGGCCCAAGCCCTGTGTTTTTTCCACAGGCCCGGCCCAATTAACAACAACAATGGTGATTCTGATGTCTTCTGCAACCCGCCGTTTCTCCCGCTTCCTGCTGGTCACTCCGCCCGTACGCCTCGCGCCTGCCGTTCTGCGCTGATCCCGCCCGATCCGCTCATTCCATTAGCCGCGCTACGCCTGGAGTATTCCCATGCTGACTTTCCTTGGCTTCGCCATGGTCATCACGTTCATGTTCCTGATCATGACCAAGCGCCTGTCCGCGCTGATCGCCCTGATCATCATCCCGATCCTGTTCGCCCTGTTCGGTGGTTTCGCGCCGAAAATCGGCCCGATGATGCTCGAAGGCATCACCAAACTGGCGCCGACCGGCGTGATGTTGATGTTCGCCATTCTGTATTTCGCCCTGATGATCGACTCCGGCCTGTTCGACCCGGCCGTGCGCAAAATTCTCAAACTGGTCAAGGGCGACCCGTTGAAAGTTTCGGTCGGCACCGCCGTTCTGGCGCTCGTCGTTTCCCTTGATGGTGACGGCGCGACCACTTACATGATCTGCGTGGCCGCGATGCTGCCGCTGTACAGCCGCATCGGCATGAGCCCGCGGATCATGGCCGGTCTGATCATTCTCGCCGGTGGCGTGATGAACATGACCCCGTGGGGCGGCCCGACCGCCCGCGCGGCGAGTGCCCTGCATGTCGACCCGTCGGACATTTTCGTACCAATGATCCCGGCCATGGCCGCCGGTGTCGTGGCGATCCTGGTGATTGCCTACTTCTACGGCAAGCGTGAACGCGCCCGCCTCGGTGAACTGCACTTGGTCGGCGACGAGATCGATCACAGTGAAATCAGCGTCTCGCAATTCCCAGACGCACGCCGTCCGAAGCTGATCTGGTTCAACGCCGCACTGACTTTCGGCCTGATGTGCACGCTGATCGGTGGCCTGTTGCCGCTGCCGGTGCTGTTCATGGTGGCGTTCAGTATCGCCATGATCGTCAACTACCCATGCCTGCAAATGCAGAAAGATCGTGTCGCGGCGCATTCCGGCAGCGTGCTGGCAGTGGTCGGGCTGATCTTTGCGGCGGGTATCTTCACCGGTATCCTGTCGGGCACCGGCATGGTCGATGCGATGTCGAAGAGCCTGTTGGCGGTGATTCCGGATTTCCTCGGCCCGTACCTGGCGGTGATCACGGCACTGGTGAGCATGCCGTTCACCTTCTTCATGTCCAACGATGCGTTCTATTACGGTGTACTGCCGGTGCTGACCGAAGCGGCCAGCCACTATGGGATCACTGCGGTGGAAATGGCCCGTGCCTCGATCGTCGGCCAGCCCGTCCACTTGCTGAGCCCGTTGGTGCCGTCGACCTATCTGTTGGTGGCGCTGGCCGGCATCGATTTCGGTGATCACCAGCGTTTCACCCTGAAATGGGCGATCCTGGTGTGTATCTGCATTCTGATTGCTGCACTGCTGTTGGGGACTTTCCCGATGTTCAGCACTCTATAAGCCCAAGACTCACCGTTACGGGTCCCGGCTTCGCGGTTTGAAGCCCGGACCTTTTCCGGTTCAACAATTGCTCAAAGGAATACACATGGATTGGCTGACCAACCCCGAAATCTGGGTTGCCTTCTTTACCCTGACCGCCCTGGAAATCGTCCTCGGTATCGATAACATCATCATGATTTCGATCCTGGTCAGCCGCATGCCCAAACACATGCAGCAGCGCACGCGGATCTTCGGTCTTGGCTTGGCCATGATCACGCGGATCCTGTTGCTGCTGTCGATCACCTGGGTCATGCGCCTCACTGCCGATCTTTTCGAAGTGTTCGGCCAGGGCATCTCCGGTCGCGACCTGATCCTGTTCTTCGGTGGCCTGTTCCTGTTGTGGAAGAGTTCGCAGGAGATGTACCACGCGCTGGAAGGTGAAGACGAAAGCGACGACGCGCCATCGGGCAAGGGCGGCAACTTCCTCTACACCATCATCCAGATCGCGATCATCGATATCGTCTTCTCGCTGGACTCGGTGATCACCGCCGTCGGCATGGTCTCCCACGTTCCGGTCATGGTCGCGGCGATCGTCGTGGCAGTGCTGGTGATGATGCTGGCGTCGGGCAAGATCAGCGAATTCATCGACAAGCACCCGTCGCTGAAAATGCTCGCCCTGTCCTTCCTGCTGGTGGTCGGTACCGTGCTGATCGCCGAATCGTTCGACGTGCACGTGCCAAAAGGCTACGTCTACTTCGCCATGGCGTTCTCGCTGGCGGTTGAGGCTATCAACATCAAACTGCGCGGCGCGATGGCCAAGAAGAGACAGCAACAGGATCCGGTGAAACTGCGCAAGGATGTTCCGGGCCAATAATCCGGTAGTCCCGGCAGCACGCTACACCCCTGTGGGAGCGAGCCTGCTCGCGAAGATGGAGTGCCAGTCGACAACAATGTTGGCTGGCCCACCGCTTTCGCGAGCAGGCTCGCTCCCACAGTTGTTTTGGGCAACAGAGGGAAAACGTGTCGGATTCGGTGAGTGGATGCATTTGTTTTGATGACACTTTTGTTTCAATCCACGCTTTAGCTGTGCAATGCTGGCGCCGAGACCGTTCGCCAACTACAGCTTAAGTATCAAGAACGTAGAAACCGCGCGGTGCCGTCCACTTGCCCCTCTGGGGCGCTGCTACTACAGGGGGTCTGCATGCTCACCCTGCTCAATTTGCTGTCCGCCGTCGCCCTGTTGATCTGGGGCACGCACATCGTCCGAACCGGCATCTTGCGGGTTTATGGCACCAATCTGCGACATGTCATCGGCCAGAACATGTCGAGGAAATGGCTGGCGTTCATCGCCGGTATTCTCGTCACCGCCATGGTGCAGAGCAGCAACGCCACGGCGATGCTGGTCACTTCGTTTGTCGGGCAGGGTCTGATGGCGCTGACCCCGGCGCTGGCGACCATGCTGGGCGCCGATGTCGGCACCGCACTGATGGCGCGGGTGCTGACCCTCGATCTGTCGTGGCTGTCGCCGCTGCTGATTTTCCTCGGGGTGATTTTCTTTCTGTCGCGCAAACAGACGCGGCTCGGGCAGATGGGCCGGGTGTCGATCGGGCTGGGGCTGATCATTCTCGCCCTGCAATTGATCGTCGAGGCCGCTGCGCCGATCACTCACGCGCAAGGGGTGAAAGTGATTTTCGCCTCGCTGACCGGCGACATCCTCCTCGATGCCCTGGTCGGCGCCCTGTTTGCAATGATTTCCTACTCCAGCCTCGCCGCCGTGCTGCTCACCGCCACGCTGGCCGGGGCTGCGGTGATCAGCTTGCCGGTGGCGATCGGTCTGGTGATCGGCGCCAACATCGGCAGCGGCATCCTCGCCTTCATGAGCACCAGCATGCAGAACGCCGCCGGCCGCCAGGTGGCGCTGGGCAGTCTGTTGTACAAACTGATCGGTCTGCTGCTGATCATCCCGGTGCTCGACCCGCTGGTGCACTGGATCGACAGCCTCGATTTCAGCCCGCAGGAAATGGTCATCGGCTTCCACCTGCTCTACAACACCGCGCGCTGCCTGATCCTGCTGCCCAGCGTCGGGCCGATGGCGCGGCTTTGTGCTTGGCTGTTGCCGGAGCGGCCGGAGGTCAACGGCGCCGCCAAACCGCGCCATCTCGACCCGACCGCGCTGGTCACGCCGAGCCTGGCGCTGGCCAATGCCGCGCGGGAAACCCTGCGCATGGGCGATCTGCTCGACAACATGCTCGACGCCTCCCTCGATGTGCTGCGCGGCAAGCAGACCGCCGTCACTCAGGAGATGCGCCGACTGACCGACGACGTCGAGGCGCTGTACAGCGCGATCAAGCTGTATCTGGCGCAGATGCCCCGCGAAGATCTTGGCGAGCAGGACAGTCGGCGCTGGGCCGAGATCATCGAACTGGCGATCAACCTGAAACTCGCCGCCGACCTGATCGAGCGCATGCTGCGCAAGATCCAGCAGCAGAAGACTTCGCAACGGCGTTCGTTTTCCGAAGAAGGCCTGGAAGATCTTGCCGGGCTGCAGCAGCAACTGATTGCCAACCTGCGCCTGGGCCTGTCGGTGTTTCTCAGCGGCGACCGCGAGAGCGCGCGGCAGTTGCTGCGGGAGAAACGCCGCTTTCGCGCGCAGGAACGGCGTCTGGCCCACGCCCACGTCAGCCGGTTGCAACGCAAGATCGTGCAGAGTCTGGAGACCAGTTCGCTGCATCTGGAATTGATTGCCGACATGAAACGGCTCAATTCGCTGTTCTGCAGCAGCGCCTATGTCGTGCTGGAAACGGCGGACACCGGCGCGCTGGCGGTGGATGACATGGCCGACATTACGCATTCGCCTTGAACGTCTGGGGCTGGGGTCAGTCAGTTACAGTGGTTCAGCCGCAAGATCTTCGCGAGCAGGCTCGCTCCCACAGGGGAATGTATTTCAATTGTGGGAGCGACGGTGCGACGATTCGACCTGCTCGCGAATAGCGGCCTGAATAGCGACACGGATCTCCAAATCAGCCGTATGGAAGCCTGTTATGCGTTGCCTGTTGTTCGCCTGTCTGTTGCTCGGTTCCCTGCCCGCCTTCGCCCTGGATCGCTTTCAGGTCGAAGGCTATGCGCTGCCCAACGGTTTGCAACTGATGCTCAAGCCCGGCACCGAGCGTGGGCATGTGGCGATCCGGCTGGTGGTCGGCGTCGGCCTCGATGACTTCGATTGCGACGAAAAAGAGCTGCCGCATTTGCTCGAACACCTGCTGTTCAGCGGTATCGACGCCACCGGCGAAGGCGGTCTGGAAGAACGCATGCAGGCGCTGGGCGGGGACTGGAATGCGTTCACCAGCAATGCCGACACCACGTTCGTCATCGAGGCCCCGGCGAAAAACCAGCGCAAGGTGCTCGACCTGCTGCTCGCGCTGTTGACCCAGACACGCATCGACGACAACGCAATCAACGCGGCGAAACGGGTGGTCGAGCGTGAGGACGGCGGGCATTACACCAGGCTGCAACGTTTCCTCGACCGTCAGGACCTCGGTCATACCGCGAGCAATCAACTGGCTGTCGAGCTGGGACTGAAATGCCCGCAGCGTGCCGAAGTCGGCCATCTGACCCAAGAGCAATTGGAGAAGGTGCGCAAAGCCTGGTACGCGCCGAACAACATGACCCTGATCGTCGTCGGCGAACTCGACAAACTGCTGCCGGCCTATCTGGAGCGCACGTGGGGTGAGCTGGAGCCGGTCGAGCCCACCGAACACCGGGCGTTGCCGGACATCCGCACCAGCGCGGCCCATGAACGGACCCTCAACCGGGGCTTCATCGGCGACAGCGCCAAGCTGCACTGGCTGGTGCCGGAACCGGTGCTCGACGATCAGTACGACCAGACGTTCGATATTCTCAAGGATTACCTCGACTGGGCGCTGTACCGGCAGATTCGTCTCAACCATGGCTTGTCGTACGGGCCGTGGGCCGAGCGCGAAGTGTTCGGCGGTGTCGGCTTCATGAGCCTCAACGCGGACCTGGATCGCGATGACGTCGACGAAGCCATTCAAGTACTGGAAGACCTCAAGGCCGACCTGCTGAAAAACGGCCTCGACCCGAGCACTTTCGCCCGCATCAAACAAGCCGCCATGGCTCACCAGGCCTGGGCCGTGCAGGGCAACAGCGCGCTGGCGGACTATTACTGGAGCGCGCTGGCCGACTATCAGGATGGCCGCTTTGCCAATCCCGCGCGCGAGCTGCAAGGGGTGACGCTGGAAGCGGCGAACAAGGCGATGCGCGAGCTGTTGCTGCAGCCGGGGTATATCCGGATCGAGAAGCCTTTGATCAGTGATGATCAGGTGTTGTGGCTGGTCGCTGGTGGAATCGGGTTGTTGCTGCTGATCGTGATCGGCTGGCGCCTGCATCGCCGCCACAAAATTGCTGGAAGCCATTAATCCCGTGGTGAATGAGCACTTGTGGCGAGGGGATTTATCCCCGATGGGCTGCGCAGCAGCTCCAATAAGGGCAGCTCGGTATATCCAGACAAAATTCGCTTGCAGGATCTACGACGGCGGCGCCGCCGATCGGGGATAAATCCCCTCGCCACAGGGGTCATGCGGCGTTAACCTTTCCGGGATTTTCCCCATATCGTCGTGAACCGCCAAAATGCCAAAACTGACCCTCCTTATCCAGCGCCTTCTCGAGCTGATGAAGCGCTACCCCGGGTTGATCGCGGCGGGTGGTTTCATTTCCGGGGTCGGCAGTTTCATCCTCGTCGATCGCCAACAGGGGCTGGCCAGCTGGATCACGGTGATCATGCTGCTCAGCTGGATCTGGCTGATGCTGGAAAACACCCTGACCGGCCTGTTCACGAGAATCTTTAAACGCGAGATTCCCCAGCCGCTGCTGCGCTACGCGACGCAGATGATCCATCAGGAAAGCCTGTTTTTCGTCCTGCCGTTCTTCTTCATCACCACCACGTGGAACAGCGGCCAGTTTGTCTTTACGGGGCTGCTCAGCGTTGCTGCACTGATCTCTATCGTCGATCCGCTGTACTACAAATGGCTGGCGCCACGGCGCTGGGCGTTTCTCGCGCTGCACACCCTGACCCTGTTCGCCGCCCTGCTCACTGCGTTGCCGGTGATCATGCACCTGACCACCGCGCAGAGTTTCAAATGGGCGCTGGGGATTGCCGTGCTGCTGTCGTTCCCGAGCCTGGCGTCGATCTTCCCGATCCGCACGGTGCGCAACGCCTTGGCGATTCTGTTCATCACAGTCGGCATCGGCGGTGTCGGTTGGGCGCTGCGTTCGTGGGTGCCACCGGCAACGCTGTGGATGACCGACGTAGCGATCAGCACGCAGCTGCAGGATCGCACCCCCGGCGCCAGTCTCGATACCGTCAGCGCCGAGCAGATCCGCAGCGGCGGGCTCTACGCCTACACCGCAATCAACGCACCGCGCGGACTCGATGAGCGGATCTATCACGTGTGGGCCTTCAACGGCAAAGAGGTCGACCGCATCGCCCTCGACATCCATGGCGGGCGCAAGGAAGGCTACCGGGCGTGGACGCACAAACAGAATTTCCCCGGCAACCCGGCGGGCAAGTGGCAGGTGCGGGTGCTGACCGAGGACGGTCAGTTGATCGGCGTGCTGCGCTTCGCTATCACCGACAGCACACCGGCCAAAGAAAAGTAATCCGGTTCGTGCTATTACGTAGGATCTCGTAACGGCCGTACAAGCACGGAGCTTATGACCAGCAGCCCAACCCCCGGCAGTGCCCACCTGGACACCGCGTTCAGCCCTGCCCGCCTGCGGGTCAGCGGCGACTGGACGCTCGCCCATTACACCGCGCTCAAGCACCTGAGCGAAAAGCTCCATGGCCAGTACGACGCCAATACTCCGATAGACCTCAACGACCTCGGTGCCCTCGACACCGCTGGCGCATCGTTGCTGGTCGAGCTGCTCGGTTCCGAACGCTTGGGCAAAACCGCCGAACACCCCGATTGCACCCTTTCAACTGCCGACCGCGCCTTGCTGCAAACCGTGTACTGCTCGCTGAGTGATTTCTGCGTGCCGATCAAGGAGCCGGAGGTCAGCGTCAGCGTGCAACTGCTGACGCGCATCGGCCGCGCAGTGGATACGGTGTGGAAAGACACGATGCAGCTGCTTGGCTTCGTCGGCCTGATTCTCGAAGTCATCGCCCGTGGTCTGTTGCGGCCCAAGCGCTGGCGCATTACACCGATGATCGCGCACATCGAGCAGACCGGTCTCGACGCCGCGCCGATCGTGGCCCTGCTGACGTTTCTGGTCGGCGCGGTGGTGGCGTTTCTCGGCGCTACGGTGCTGGCCAGTTTCGGCGCGACGATTTTCACCGTGGACCTGGTCGGCTTCTCGTTCCTGCGCGAATTCGGCGTGCTGCTGACGGCGATCCTGATGGCCGGGCGCACCGCCAGTGCCTTCACCGCGCAGATCGGCTCGATGAAGGCCAACGAAGAAATCGACGCGATCCGCACACTCGGCCTCGACCCGATCGAATTGCTGGTAGTGCCGCGCGTGCTGGCGCTGCTGGTGGCGCTGCCGATGCTGACGTTCCTGGCGATGCTCTCGGGGATTGTTGGCGGCGGCGTGGTCTGCGCAGTGTCGCTGGACATCTCGCCGGCGATGTTCCTCTCGCTGCTGCAATCGGACATCGGCATTCAGCATTTTCTGGTCGGGCTGGTGAAGGCGCCGATCTTCGCCTTCCTGATCGCGGCGATCGGTTGCCTGGAAGGCTTCAAGGTCAGCGGCAGCGCCGAGTCGGTCGGCGCGCACACCACCTCCAGCGTGGTCCAGTCGATTTTCGTGGTGATCGTGCTCGATGCGGTGGCCGCGCTGTTTTTCATGGAGATGGGCTGGTGAGTCGTCTACCCCGCGCGCCCTCGGAGGCGGTGATCGAAGTCCGTGGCCTGTGCAATCGCTTCGGCCCGCAGAGCGTGCACGAGAACCTTGATCTGGACGTGTACAAGGGCGAAATCCTCGCCGTGGTCGGTGGCTCCGGCACCGGCAAATCGGTGTTGCTGCGCAGCATCGTCGGGCTGAATCGGCCCAGCGAGGGCATGGTCAAGGTCTTCGGCCAGAACCTGCCGAATCTGCCCGAGCATGAACGCTCGCTGATCGAACGCCGTTTCGGTGTGCTGTTCCAGAAAGGCGCGCTGTTCTCTTCGCTGACCGTGACCGAGAACGTCGCCCTGCCCCTGATCGAACACGCCGGCCTCAGCCGCCACGACGCCGAGCACCTGGCGGCGGTGAAACTGGCACTGGCCGGGCTGCCGCTGTCGGCGGCGGACAAATACCCGGCGTCGCTGTCCGGCGGCATGATCAAGCGTGCGGCGCTGGCGCGGGCCCTGGCGCTGGATCCGGACATTCTGTTTCTCGACGAACCCACCGCCGGCCTTGATCCGATTGGCGCGGCGCAGTTCGACCAGTTGATCCTGACCCTGCGTGATGCGTTGGGCCTGAGTGTGTTTCTGGTCACCCACGACCTCGACACGCTGTACACCATCACCGATCGCGTGGCGGTGCTGGCGCAGAAGAAAGTGCTGGTCGCCGGCCCGATCGACGTGGTCTCGGAAACCGCCGACGCGTGGATTCACGAATACTTCCACGGCCCGCGCGGCCGCTCGGCGCTGGACGCCGCCAAACTGCTCAACGAGGTCTGATATGGAAACCCGAGCCCATCATGTGTTGATCGGCCTGTTCACGGTGATCGTCGTGGCCGGCGCCCTGCTCTTCGGCCTGTTTCTGGCCAAATCCAGCGTCGACACCGAGTTCAAGGATTACGAAGTGGTATTCAACGAGGCGGTCAGCGGTCTGTCCAAGGGCAGCTCGGTGCAGTACAGCGGCATCAAGGTCGGTGACGTGGTCAGCCTGCGCCTTGATCCGCAGGACCCGCGCCGGGTGCTGGCGCGGATTCGTCTGGCGGGCGACACGCCGGTCAAGGAAGACACCCAGGCCAAACTGGCGCTGACCGGCATCACCGGCACCTCGATCATTCAGCTCAGCGGCGGCACACCCGAGAGCCCGAAACTGCGCGGGCATGACGGCAAGCTGCCGACGCTGATCGCCTCGCCCTCGCCTATTTCGCGTCTGCTCAATGACAGCAGCGACTTGATGACCGGCATCAGCGCCCTGCTGCAAAACGCCAACCACATGTTCTCCGCGGAAAACGTCGAGCGCGTGAGCAAGACCCTCGCCCATCTGGAACAGACCACCGGTACCATCAACGACCAGCGCGGCGACATCAAACAAGCCATGCAGCAACTGGCGACCGTCGGCAAACAGGCCGGCAGCATGCTCGAGCAGACCTCACTGCTGATGCGCAACGCCAACGGCCTGCTCAACGATCAGGGCAAACAGGCCCTGGGCAGCGCCGAGCAGGCGATGAAGTCGCTGGAGCAAAGCAGCGTGACCATCAACGGTTTGCTCAGCAAAAACCAGAATTCGCTGGATAACGGCATGCAGGGCCTCAACGGCCTGGCCCCGGCGATTCGCGAACTGCGCGAGACGCTGACCTCGCTGCGCGCCATTTCTCAACGCCTTGAGGCCAACCCCAGCGGCTACCTGCTGGGCAGCGACAAGAACAAGGAATTCACCCCATGAAGCTGACTCGAATCGCCCTGCTCGGCGCTGGCCTGACCCTGATCGGCGCGTGCTCGATCTTGCCCAGGTCGGAACCTTCGGACGTCTACCGCCTGCCTGCCGCACCGACGCACGCATCGGCCAGCCCGGCGACGGTTCAGCCGTGGTCGCTGCGCTTGAATAAGTTGCAGGCCAGCGAAGCACTGAACCGGCCGAGCATTGCCGTTATCCCGCAGGGCGATGTGATCAGCAGCTACAAGGGCTCGCGCTGGAGCGATCCGGCGCCGGTACTGCTGCGCAATCGCCTGCTCGATGGATTCCAGCGTGACGGCAGAGTGACGTTGCTGAGCACCGACGACAGCAACTTCCAGGCGGACCTGGAACTGGGCGGTAGCTTGCAGGCGTTTCAGACGGAATATCAGGGCGCGCAGGCCGGCGTTGTGGTGCGGGTCGATGCCTTGCTGGTGCGCGGCTATGACCAGCGCATCCTCGCCAGCCGCCGTTTTGAAGAGCGCCAGCCGTTGAGCGATGTGCAGGTGCCGGCGGTGGTCGCCGGGTTTGGTAAGGCCAGTGATCGCCTTACGGCCAAGGTTGTGGCCTGGGCCGTGGAGCAAGGGCAGAAACTGGCCCCGCAACCGCGCTGACACACCACAATCCCTGTGGGAGCGAGCCTGCTCGCGAAAGCGGTGTATCAGTCACTTAAGCGTTGACTGACACTCCGTCTTCGCGAGCAGGCTCGCTCCCACATGGGAATTTTGCTCAGCCGAAGAACCAGTAGCAGACAGCGATAGCGCCGACCACACCAGCGAACTCCGCCAGCAACGCACACCCCACCGCGTGCCGTGCGCGTTGAATCCCCACCGCGCCGAAGTACACCGCCAGCACATAGAACGTGGTTTCGGTACTGCCTTGCACCGTCGCCGCGACCAGCGCCGGGAAGCTGTCGACGCCGGAAGTCTGCATGGTCTCGATGAGCATCGCCCGTGCGGCGCTGCCGGAGAACGGTTTGACCATCGCCGTCGGCAGCGCATCGACGAAGCGCGTGTCCCAACCGGCCCACTCGACCAGATGCCGAATACCGTCCAGGCCGAAATCCAGCGCACCAGACGCGCGCAATACGCCAACCGCACACAGCATCGCGACCAGATACGGCAAAAGATTCTTCGCCACATCGAAGCCTTCTTTCGCGCCTTCGACGAACGCCTCGTACACCTTGACCTTGCGCATTGCGCCGATCAGCAGGAACAGCATGATCAAGCCGAACAGCGTGAGATTGCCGAGGATCGACGACAATCCCGCCAGTGCTGTCGCAGAAAGCGTGCCAAGCAGGGCCATGAAGCCGCCAAGAATCAGCGCGCCGGGCAGCAGATAGGCGAGCACCACCGGGTCCCAGATGCGCAGGCGCTGCATGAAGGCTACGGAAAGAAAACCGACAATGGTCGAGCAACTGGTCGCCAGCAGAATTGGCAGGAACACCAGCGTCGGATCCGGCGCGCCTTGCTGGGCGCGATACATGAAGATGGTCACGGGCAGCAGGGTCAGCGACGAGGCGTTGAGCACCAGAAACAGGATCTGCGCGTTGCTGGCGATGGTGGCGCTGGGATTGAGCTCCTGCAACGCTTTCATGGCTTTCAGGCCGATCGGGGTGGCGGCGTTATCCAGGCCCAGACCGTTGGCGGCAAAGTTCAGCGTGATCAAGCCAAGGGCAGGGTGGCCGGCCGGGACTTCCGGCATCAAGCGCAGAAACAGCGGGCCGAGGACCTTGGCCAGCCATTCGACGATCCCGGCCTTTTCGGCGATGCGCAGAAAGCCCAGCCACAGGGTGAGGGTGCCGAACAGCAGCACCATGACTTCGACCGAGAGCTTGGCCATGGCGAAAATGCTTTCCACCATCGCCGCGAAGATCCCGGCGTTGCCGCCGATCAGCCACTGCGCCAGCGCCGACACGGCTGCCACGATGAAGAAGCCAAGCCACAGGCCATTAAGCATCAGTCAAATCCCCCGAAGAATGCGGCGAATGATAGCGGGGTCGCCAGAAACGACAAACCCCGGATTGCTCCGGGGTTCGTTGGTGGGGCTTGCATCAATCACTGTGGGAGCGAGCCTGCTCGCGAAGAGGCCGGAACATTCAACATCTCTGTAGATTGATACACCGTCTTCGCGAGCAGGCTCGCTCCCACAGGGTTTTGCATCAGTTCTTGGAAATTTCGCCAGCCGGCAGTTTTTCCTTGCTGCGCCAGTGCGGCAGGGAGTTCCAGTAGCGCTCGCCCTTGGCGTCGTCGTACATGCCTTCCCAGCGCGCGATAACCAGCACCGCCAAGGCGTTACCGATCACGTTCAGTGCGGTACGGGCCATGTCCATGATGCGGTCGACACCGGCGATGAACGCCAGGCCTTCAAGCGGGATACCGACGCTGCCCAGAGTCGCCAGCAGCACTACAAAGGACACGCCCGGTACGCCGGCGATGCCTTTGGAGGTGACCATCAGGGTCAGCACCAGCAGCAGTTGCTGGCTGATCGACAGGTCGATGCCGTACAGCTGGGCAATGAAGATCGCCGCGATCGACTGGTACAGGGTCGAGCCGTCGAGGTTGAACGAGTAACCGGTCGGTACCACGAAGCTGCAGATGGCTTTCGGCGCGCCGTAGGCTTCCATTTTCTCGATGACACGTGGCAGCACGGTTTCCGAGGAAGCGGTGGAGTAGGCCAGCACCAGCTCATCCTTGAAGATGCGCATCAGCTTGAGCACCGAGAAGCCGAACAGCTTGGCGATCAGGCCCAGCACGACGAAGGCGAAGAAGGCGATGGCGACGTAAACCAGGATCACCAGTTTCGCCAGCGGCAGCAGCGAGGCGAAGCCGAAGTTGGCCACGGTCACCGCGATCAGTGCGAATACGCCGATCGGGGCGTAGTTCATGATCATGTGGGTGACTTTGAACATGCTTTCCGAAACGCCCTGGAACATCTTCACCAGCGGCTCGCGCAGGTCCGACTGCAGGCTCGACAGGCCGAGACCGAACAGCACGGAGAAGAAGATGATCGGCAGCATTTCGCCGCGAGCCATGGCCGCGAAGATGTTCGACGGGATCAGGTTGAGGATGGTTTCGATGAATGCATGTTCATGCTGCACTTCGGCGGCGGTCGCCTGGTACTTCGAGATGTCGACCGTGCCCAGAGTGCTCATGTCGATGCCGGTGCCCGGATGGAACACGTTGGCCAGCACCAGGCCGACGACGATCGCGATGGTGGTGACGATCTCGAAATAGATGATGGTCTTCAGGCCGATACGCCCGAGTTTCTTGGCGTCGCCGACGCCAGCGATGCCGACGATCAGCGAGGAAATGACGATCGGGATCACGATCATCTTGATCAGACGGATAAAGATATCGCCTGCCGGTTGCAGGACGTTGCTGATCCACCAGGCCTTTTCGGCGCTGAAGTGGTTGAGCAACGCACCCAGTGCAATCCCCAGAACCAGACCGATGAGGATCTGCCAGGCGAGGCTGATTTTTGCCTTCTTCATTATCTTTACCCTTACTTGCGTTTGACTCAGGCACATGCAGGAACTGGAACGCTCATCAGCGGAAAAGTCTGTGCATCTGCCTCCGTATAAGGTGCCCCGAAGCGCGTGTTTACGGCTCTTCGGCAGGCGAAAAAAGGCGCAACTATTCCGATGCAAGGTGGCGCCGTCTAATGCCGTAAACGCCTACCCTATGCCTAATCGGCATGAGCTTTTTCATTTGAAACTGGCGTCCCAAGCGGTTCGATTGTGACATTTGTGCCGGCATAAGTGCCGTGAACCGGCCATTACAGCGTGACCTGGTTAAATTTTGCACAGGCAAAACCGGCGGAAATTTCCGGAAAAAGTCTGAATCGCAAGACTAGAAGTCACACGGAACGAGCGCGATCTTTGTCGATATACGGTCGCCAGGAAACACCACGAAATGTTTTCCTCGCAGTGTCGACGATTGAGAAAAGGAATTTGGCGTGCTGGATCAATGTTTTAGCGGATTCAAAGCCCAGCGCAGATTCGTCAGACCACCGGGTCGACGAACCTGCGGCGCAGCTTTTACCCTGACCCGGCCCTTGCGCAGGTACTCCCTGTACCCGTAGGTCACTCCGACCCTGTATCAGTCAGAACGTCCCGGCCCCCTGGTCATGCACCGACCCTCATCGGGCGGTGCAATGGAAAGCAGCGGGGCGCTGCTTTCGTGTTCGAAATCTTTACGCGTCCTGCATCAGTACCACTTCGGATCTTTCTTCAGGGTTTCCATCAGCAGATCCTGCATGCCCTGATCAGGTTTGCCGAAGAAGCGATAAGTCGCGTGTCGCGTCGGCGACTTGTCCTGCGGCAGACCTTCCGGCACATCGACCAGCATGGCGTAGGCGTCATCCTTGTCGAAGCTGAAGGCCACGATCAAACGGTGATTCAGACACTTGTCCTGACTCTCGCAGAGCGGCCCGACCAGATACTCGTCGCCATCTTCCGTAACGGCATGCATCTGTTGTTCGGAGGTGCCGGACAGGTTGATCACCCATTCCGGGACGCGCTCTTCCTTTTTGATCACGCCTTCCCAGGTTTCACGGTACTGCGCGTCGGAGGCGAGGAGTTCGTTGACCCGGGTCTGGCCGTCATTGGCCGCCATGGCCATGGCACTGCCGCCCAGAAGCAGGGCGGCGGCCAATGTCTTGAGACCGATCATCGTTAACCTCGGCCGCGACGGCCAAAGAAGAAGGAAGCGATGAACATCACCAGGAACACGACAAAGAGAATCTTGGCGATACCCGTGGCGGTGCCCGCGATACCACCGAAGCCCAGAACGGCGGCGATGATGGCAATGATCAAGAATGTAATTGCCCAGCTCAACATGGTGATTCTCCTTACTTCTCTATTTAGGGGTGTTTCCGGTTTCCGACGCTACGCGCCTGAATGTGTTCAAAGGCTTAGAAAACCCAGCGCTCTTCCCGTGGCAATTGATCCAGCGGTTGCGCCTGGTCGACATCGATCATGTGCATCGAAGCGTTCTCGGCCTGGCTGCTGCTCACGGCACTGAAGTGCGTTTGAGTGCTGTGCTGCATCGAAATCAGTGGCTCGGGTTTACGGCTGTTTTCCCAGCTCATGTACTGCTGGCAAACGATCAGGGTGATCAGCAACGCCAGTACACCGAACAGACCTTGCTGGATCTGCAGTGGCGAAATACGTACTTGGGCGGCGATTGGGCGAGTCATCCTGTGTTCCTCACGCTTGTTCGGTTGGGGCAGTGCTGTTCTGCCCGGGCTGAGTGAGGTAGTGCAGCCTGCATGCCAGTTTTTTCATCTGTGAAAAAACCAATGAAAACAATGAGTTATGCGTGGTTGAGAAATTTCCTGCGACGCATCCTGCACGATGGCTCTTCTGCGGTCGTGCGCAATGCACGATTATTTCGTGGGAAATTTCGATGATATGGAATTGCTACCGGTACGCAGATGTCAGAAGAGGACGCAGGATCTGCCCTGCAAAACGCAGAATGTTTTAAAACTCAACGAAATCAATGAATTGGCCGTTATGGCAGTAGAGAGCTACCCTCCTATGGCTGGTATCGTTCAGAATCAACCATGCAACTTGCCCGATTTTTCCGGGACTAACCCAAGACTAATCACTATGGAGCGTAGGAAAAATGGAATCTGCCACTGAGCAACAAGGCCGCATTCTGCTGGTGGACGATGAATCCGCCATCCTGCGTACGTTTCGTTATTGCCTCGAAGACGAAGGCTATACGGTAGCCACCGCCAATAGCGCAGCCCAGGCCGATGCTTTGCTGCAACGTCAGGTCTTCGATCTGTGCTTCCTTGATTTGCGCCTGGGCGAGGACAACGGTCTCGACGTCCTCGCGCAAATGCGCATTCAGGCGCCGTGGATGCGCGTAGTGATTGTCACCGCCCACTCGGCGGTCGACACCGCGGTTGATGCCATTCAGGCTGGCGCCGCCGATTATCTGGTCAAGCCGTGCAGCCCTGATCAACTGCGCCTGGCCACCGCCAAGCAGCTGGAAGTGCGCCAGCTCTCCGCGCGCCTTGAAGCGCTGGAAGGCGAGATCCGCAAACCGAAAGACGGTCTCGATTCCCACAGCCCGGCGATGAAAGTCGTGCTGGAAACCGCACGGCAGGTCGCAAGCACCGACGCCAACATTCTTATCCTTGGCGAGTCCGGTACGGGTAAAGGTGAACTGGCCCGTGCGATCCACGGCTGGAGCAAGCGCGAGAAGAAATCCTGCGTCACTATCAACTGCCCGTCGCTGACTGCCGAGCTGATGGAAAGCGAGCTGTTCGGCCATAGCCGTGGCGCGTTCACCGGCGCCAGCGAGAGTACTTTGGGTCGGGTCAACCAGGCGGACGGCGGTACGCTGTTTCTCGACGAGATCGGCGACTTTCCGCTGACTTTGCAACCCAAGTTGCTGCGCTTCATCCAGGACAAGGAATACGAGCGGGTCGGCGATCCGGTCACTCGCCGTGCCGATGTGCGCATTCTTGCCGCCACCAACCTCAACCTCGAAGACATGGTCCGCGACGGACGCTTCCGCGAAGACCTGCTCTACCGCCTCAACGTCATCACCCTGCATCTGCCGCCGTTGCGCGAGCGCGCCGAGGACATCCTGACCCTCGCCGATCGGTTCCTTGCACGTTTCGTCAAAGAGTACGCACGCCCAGCGCGCGGCTTCAGCGATGAGGCGCGCGAAGCACTGCTCGGTTATCGCTGGCCGGGCAATATTCGCGAACTGCGCAACGTCGTCGAGCGGGCCAGCATCATCTGCCCGCAGGAACGCGTGGAAATCAGCCACCTGGGCATGGCCGAACAACCGGCCAACAACGCGCCACGGGTCGGCGCGGCGCTGAGCCTGGACGAGCTGGAGAAAGCGCACATCGGCGCGGTGCTGGCCACCGCCGGCACTCTGGACCAAGCGGCGAAAACCCTCGGCATCGACGCCTCGACCCTGTATCGCAAACGCAAGCAGTACAACCTGTGAGCACTGCGCGATGAAACTGGCGATCAAGCTGCGCACGCGCCTGTTCCTGAGCATTTCTGCGTTGATCACCGTGGCCTTGCTCGGGCTCTTGCTCGGGCTGGTCAGCGTGATGCAGATGGCCGGTTCGCAGGAAGCGCTGGTGCGCAGCAACTTCGTCACCCTGGATCTGGGGCTCAAGCTGCGCCAGACCCTCGGTGATCAATTGATCATCATGCTCGCCGAAAAACCCGATCCCGTTGCGTTCGAAGCGTCCAGGCAGCACTACTTCGAGTTGCTCGACCAAGGCATCGCCCAGCAGCCGGAGGGCGATGACCAGCCTTACGGTTTCCGCCAGGCCAAGGCCGACTACCTGAACTTCCTCGCTTCATTCGACGTGACCGCCGAAGCGGCGAAGAACGCCAGTACCAGCGCGGATTTCCGCGAGCGTTTCAATATTCTCCGTAACGGTTTGATCGCTGAGCACAAGCACGCGCTGGACAGTATCAATGAGGTGCAACACGCCGCTCGCGAACGTGCCTTGTTGATTGCCGGGCTGCTTGGTCTGGTCGGGCTGGCGGTGTTGATCATCGGTTTCGTCACCGCCCAAGGCATCGCCCGACGTTTCGGCGCGCCGATCGAAGCGCTGGCCAAGGCTGCCGACAACATCGGCCAGGGCAACTATGACG
>NZ_RAZO01000155.1:2954-17915 GCF_004307535.1 Pseudomonas sp. Sample_9 | reverse complement strand
CCGATCGAAGCGCTGGCCAAGGCTGCCGACAACATCGGCCAGGGCAACTATGACGTGACCCTGCCGATTTCCACGGCCATGGAAGTCAACCTGCTGTCGCGACGCTTCGGCCTGATGGCCGAGGCGTTGCGCGAACACCAGGCGATGAATGTCGACGAACTGTTGGCCGGTCAGCAGCGCTTGCAAGCGGTGCTCGACAGCATCGACGACGGCTTGCTGATGATCGACCGCCAAGGCCAGCTCGAACACCTCAACCCTGTTGCTCAGCGCCAGTTGGGTTGGGAAGACGACCGGCTCGGCCAAGGCCTGGGTACTGCACTTGGCCGTCCGGAGCTGGATGCGCAACTGCAATTGGTCCTGCGCGGCGGCACGCTGGAGCGCGCGCCGGAAGATCTGAGTATCGAAGTCGATGGCGAATCGCGCCTGCTGACCTACAGCCTGACGCCGGTCAGTCATACCCAGGGGCATATTCTCGGCGCGGTGATGGTGCTGCACGACGTCACCGAGCAACGCGCGTTCGAGCGCGTGCGCAGTGAGTTTGTCTTGCGCGCTTCCCACGAACTGCGCACGCCGGTGACGGGCATGCACATGGCCTTCGGGCTGTTCCGCGAGCGGACGAAATTCCCGGCGGAATCGCGCGAAGCTGACCTGCTGGATACGGTTAACGAAGAAATGCAGCGTCTGATGCAGTTGATCAACGACTTGCTCAACTTCTCGCGCTACCAGAACGGCCTACAGAAACTCACTCTGGCGCCATGTTCCATTGATGACCTGCTGGAGCAGGCGCAGCTGCGCTTTGCCGACGTGGCTGCGGCCAAAGGTGTTGCGCTGAACGTCGAGATTCAAGGGCCGCTGCCGAGGTTGCAGGCTGATCAGGCGCAACTTGATCGCGTCCTCGACAACTTGATCGACAACGCCCTGCGGCACACCGCCCGCGACGGGCAGATCCGGCTGCAGGCGCGCCGGCATGGCGAGCGGGTCATCATCAGCGTCGAAGACAATGGCGAAGGCATCGCCTACGGCCAGCAGGGGCGGATTTTCGAGCCGTTCGTGCAGGTCGGGCGCAAAAAGGGCGGTGCCGGCCTTGGCCTGGCGCTGTGCAAGGAAATCGTCCAGTTGCACGGTGGGCGTATGGGCGTTTATTCGCGGCCGGGGCAGGGCACGCAGTTCTACATGGCGCTGGCCGTTTAGGCTTCGTCGTCCATACGCCGCGCGGCGAGGCGCCTGCCGCGGGTGATCAGTTCGATGAATTGCACAGCGCTCAGCGCGTGGGCGAACAGCCAGCCCTGACCGAACTTGACTCCCTCACTGCTGAGCAGTGCGGCTTGGGATTCCAGCTCGATGCCTTCGGCAATCACTTTCAGATCCAGCGCCTGCGCCATGTGAATGATGTGCGGAGCGACGCCGCTGCTCGCCGCGTCATGGCCCAGCGCGTCGATAAACGCCTTGTCGATTTTCAAACAGTCCACCGGCAAGGTCTGCAGATAGGCGAGGCTGCAATAGCCGGTGCCGAAATCATCGATCAGCACCTGATGGCCAACGTCGCGCAAGGCTTGCAGGTTCTCCCGCGCCACCACCACATCAATCAGGCCGCGCTCAGTGACTTCGAAGGCTATCTGCCGCGCGGCGACACGGTGCAGCGCGAGCAGCCGCGCCATGACTTGGCCGATGCGCGGCACCATGACATCGCAGGCTGCGAGGTTCACCGAGATATACAGCTGCGGATTGGCGCGCAGTAGCTGCCCCAGCTGTTCGAGCAGACGCTGCAAGACGAAGTCGGTCATCTGCCGGATCTGCCCGGTGTTTTCCGCCATGGGAATGAACAGGTCGGGGCTGGTCAGCGTGCCGTCCGGGCGCCGCCAGCGCAGCAGCGCTTCGGCGCCGACGCAGTTGCGGCTGTCGAGATCGAAGATCGGCTGATACAGCACCTGCAACTCGCCCCGGCGGATCGCCCCGTGCAGCTCGGCATCCAGCGACTGGCGCTGACGCACCAGTAGCAAGGTCAGAAAGCCGACAACGGCCCCGGCGATCAGGCACACCGGCAACAGCCACCACCACACCGCCGGGACGTGCATGCCCGTGCGCGGCGTAATCAGTACAAGTTGATATTCCGGGTTGTTGGTGGGCATGCGGTAGATCAGCCGCGTTTGCGTGACTTGCAGCGCATCAGGGCTCTTCGGTGGCCAGGGTTCGGTCGGTGGCCAGGTCTGTGCGGTGCCGAGCACCGGAATCGCGCGAGTGCCGTGATCGAGCACCACCAGCAGGCTGCTGCCTGGCGACAGATCGACCATGTCGGTCAAATGTCCGCGCGAGGTAGCGACACGAAAGTTACCGCGACCGAGCATCAGCGCCGCGCGGTTTTCATCGGGTTCGGTGGTGGTGTTCAGCCAATAGCTGTAGGTCGGACCCTGAATGTCCGGCGCGCGCACCAAGGACAGACCTTCCTGGCGCGGACGGTTGGAGCAGAACCGCGAAGCGTCCATATATGCGGCTTCGTAGACGAAGCGGTAGTTGAAGGTGACTTGCTGCAGGGTCGCGATCATTTCTTCGTCGCAGCCGCGCAAGGGCTGGGCTTCAAGGTCGTCGAGACTTTCGCGCAACTGGCCGAACAATTGTTCGAGGCGCGCGAGGAAACGTTCGCCCTGGGCGTTCATTTCCTGGCTCTCGCGCATTTCCATCTGGCGCATCGCCACGAACATACCGCCGGCGATCAACAGGCTGGCGCTGAGGACAGCCGCGATCATCGCCAAAAAAACAGGGCGATAAAACCAGCTACGCAGCGTCTCTCGGGTCGCAGCCATCAGGGATTTTCCGAAGAATTACCATGAGTTATAGCTGCTGATTGCGATTTCGCCCTGACCGTCGGGCGGGCGTCATTATTTTGTCTGGTTGAGAACCAGAAGAAGTGCTGCGGTTTGTGCATCCGGCGTGCCGTCAAAGCGGGCAGGGCGGTAATGCATCTGGAACGCGGCGAGGACGTGGCGCGTGGCGACGTCCAGCTCGCCGGTCTGCGGTGTGTCGTAACCCAGGCGCGCGAGTTGCGCCTGGAACCAGCCGATCTCCGGCAACGGGTTGCTGTTGAAAACCGCCTGCTGACGCGCCACTGCTTGCTCGTTCGGCCACAGGCCAAGGCCTTCGGCGGCGAGACGTTTCCAGGGGAACAGTGGCCCCGGATCAAGCTTGCGCAACGGCGCGATGTCGCTGTGACCGATGATGTGCCGCGGGCTGATGCCGTTGCGTTTGCTGATGTCCTTGAGCAGGGCGATCAACGACTGGATCTGCGCTTCGCTGTACGGATACCACAGGCGCCCGGTCGGGGTGTCCTTGTAGCCGGGATTGACGATTTCGATGCCGATGGAACTGGAGTTGAGCCAGGTACGGCCCTGCCACTGACTTTCGCCGGCGTGCCAGGCGCGCTGGTTTTCGTCCATCAGCTTGTACACGGTGGCGCTCTTGTCATCGCCGATCAGGTAATGGCTACTGACGTCGCCATGGGTCAGCAATTGCAGCGAACGCTCCAGCGATGCCGAGGTGTAATGCACCACCACGAACTGGATGCGGCTGTCGTAATTGGCCGAAGGATGGCTGGTGTCGTAGCGCGGGCCGCTGGCGCAACCAGCGAGGACGAGCAGCGAGGCAACAAGAGCAAGGAATTTCATGGCAGAGGACGATACGCAAAAGACGATAATGCAACAGTGTAACGTACAGATTTGACCAGAGTCCGCCAGCGGGCGGAATTAAACAAATTGGAACAATTGCCTCAGCCCAGCTCCACTCGGTTGCGTCCGGCGTTTTTTGCTCGGTACAGCGCCTGATCGGCTCTTTTCAGCACCAGATCGCTGTGTTCTCCCACCCGGAATGACGCGAGTCCCATGGAAATGGTGATAGTCACTCGCTCGCCCTTGAAATGAAACGGGCAGGCTTCGATCGCCGCGCGCAGGGTTTCCAGCAGTTTCGCGCCCACCGCTGGTGGCGTCGCGGGCAGCAACAGCACGAACTCTTCACCGCCGAAACGGGCGATGAAATCCGTGCCGCGCAGGCGTTTGCGCAACACCGTGGCGATGATCTTCAGCACTTTGTCGCCGGCCAGATGGCCGTAGCTGTCGTTGATCCGCTTGAAGTGATCGAGGTCGAGCATGGCCAGGCTGAGGGTGTTGCCGTGCTGCTGCCATTGCTGGATTTCATGCTCGAGGCGTTCGCTCCACGCCGCACGGTTAGGCAGGCCGGTCAACGGATCGATCAGGGCTTTCTGCCGCTGCTCTTCAAGGTGTTCACGGAAGCCCATGGCCTCCTGCTCCATATGCGCCACGCGCTCCGACAGGCTCTTCAACCTGGCGGCGACTTCCTGCTCGCGGGCGTCGCGTTGCTTCTGGTGCTGATCCATCGTTCCCAGCAGGCCTTCCAGATGATTCTCCAGCACATGCTTGAGGTCATCGAGGTCCGCCGCTTGCTGGACGCTGCTCTGCAAGCCGTCGACCTGCTCGCGAATCTGCGTGTCCATGGCCCGCGCCGCCGAGCTATTGTCGGCATGCCCTTCGCTGGCCGCTTGCAGGTTGCTCTGAAACGCTTCGAGGCGTTCGTTGAGTTGTTGCAGATAGGCTTCGAATTCATGCTGACCGCTATCGGTAATCGCCAGCATCAAAGTCGCGAGATCGTCGAGGATCGGCAACAGTTCGTACCAGTTCAGCCCGTGTTTGAGCCGCTCGCGCATGGCTTCGGCTTGCGGCCGGTGGCGTTCGGGCAGGGTCAGGTCGTCGAGGAGACCGATCAGCGTGTCTTCGATATGTCTGGCCACGGAGCTGTAGGACGGCTCCGGAGAATCCGGCAGCGCGAAGAGGATGTCGTGCTCCGACTGCTCCGGGTCGATGGCAGCCAAGGCCTGAGCGATAGGCTCCGGCAGGGGCAGGCTGTCGAGAGTCAGCGGGAAGGGATCGCCAGGGTGGCTCAGTTCGTCGGGGTTGAGTGCCTCGGTGGCAAGCGCTGGCGCAACGGGGCTTGGTGCGGCGGGAGCGGCTGGCTCAACCGGCGTGGGCTCCGCTTCGACTGTGACAGCAGGTGTAGCGAGCGCTGCGGTTTCGGGTTCGGGTGCTTCCAGCACAGGCGCCTCGACGGCGGCGGGAGTAACAATCGCCGGCTCAGCGTCTGCGACCGGTGCCATTTGCGCAGGCTCCGGTTCAGGTTGCGCGGTGGCAACCGGCTGCGGCGCTGAAGTTACTGATGCCTCTGCCGTTGGAGCAGTGTCTTGCTCACTGTCACGACTACCGAACAAACGTTGCAACAACCCCGGCCGGCCCGGCTCGGCCGGCGTCTCCAACTGACTCAAGGCCTTGCCCTGCAAGCCACTGAGTTCGCTCAACAGCAGCGGCATTTCCCGTGCCTGACCGACGCGACTGTCCAGTTGTTTGGCGAATTTCTTCAGCGGTTGCGCGACTTCGCGTGGCAATGGCAAGGCCTGCAACTGGGTGACCAGCGCGGTCAGCGCGGTGCTGACCTGATCGATGCGGGTCTCGCGGCGCTGCTCGGAGTCGAGCACGGCTTTTTCCAGACGCGGCAGCAGGGCGGCGAGGCCGGCGTCCATGTCATCGGTACGCACGACTTCGCGCATTTCCTTCATGCACTGATCGACGACCTTGTCGGTGCCCTCGGCCGCCAGCGTGCTGCGCACCAGACCGCGTCGCAGCAGGTCGAGTCGCGCGGCCCAGCGGCGTTCGAGCTTGTCCTGCTGTTCGATGCTCTTGAGGTACTTCTCTTTCCAGCGCTGGGCGTCGTCGCTCATTCACAGGTTCCGCGAGGGGCAGGGCTCAACGCGGGCAATGCGTCGGCCGTGAGCGAACCCGGCAGACGAATTTCCACCGCGACCGGCAGGTGATCGGAAATGGGCTGGGCCAGCACCTCGACCTTTTCCAGGGTCAGGGTCGGGCTGAGCAGAATATGATCAAGGCAACGCTGTGGGCGCCAGCTGGGGAAGGTCGCTTCCACCTGCGGGGCCAGCAGGCCGAGATCGCGTAACGGCGAGTGTTCGAGCAGGTCGCTGGCATGGGTATTCATGTCGCCCATCAGCACCTGATGCTTGTAGCCGCTGATCAAGTCACGAATGTAGGCCAGTTGCAGGCTGCGCGTCCGTGCGCCGAGGGCCAGGTGCATCATCACCACCACCAGTGCCTCCGGACCTTCGCCGAAGCGCAGCAGGATCGCGCCGCGACCTTTCGGGCCGGGCAGCGGGTGATCCTCGATCGCCCACGGCTTCAGGCGACTGAGCACGCCATTGCTGTGCTGGGCCAGTCGACCGAGGTTGCGATTGAGTTGTTGATACCAGTAGGGAAAGGCGCCGAGGTGGGCCAGATGTTCGACCTGATTGACGTAGCCCGAGCGCAGGCTGCCGCCATCGGCTTCCTGCAGGGCGACCAGATCGAAGTTGCCGAGCAGGTCACCGATCTTTTGCAGATTGCCGGAACGCCCGGTGTGCGGCAGCAGATGCTGCCAGCTGCGGGTCAGGTAATGCCGATAGCGCTCGGTGCTGATGCCGACCTGAATGTTGAAGCTGAGCAAGCGCAGACGCTGGTCTGCGGGCAGGCCCGTAGACGCCAGGTGATGTTCGTTGACCTGCGGATCATGCAGGCCAACGATGCGTTCGGACTTCCAGCGGCGCATGGCGAATGCCGCGCTTAGTTGGCAGCCGCCTTGTTAGCCGCTCGCTCTTTGGCGACCAGATCATCAGCCAGTTTCAGCGCTTGCTCGGCGCCACCGGCAGAGCCGATGTCGAAGCGGTATTTACCATTGACGATCATGGTTGGCACGCCAGTGATTTCGTACTTCTTCGCCAGCTCACGGGCCTTGACGATCTGGCCTTTGATAGCGAACGAGTCGAAGGTGGCGAGGAACTTGTCCTTGTCCACGCCTTGAGTGGCGAGGAAGTCAGCCATGTCGTTCTTGTCGGTGAGCTTCTTGTGTTCTTTCTGGATCGCGTTGAACACGGCGTTGTGCACCTGGTGCTCGACACCCATGGCTTCCAGAGTCAGGAACATCTGGCCGTGAGCGTCCCATGGGCCGCCGAACATGGCGGGGATGCGTACGAAATTGACGTCGGACGGCAGTTTTTCAACCCATGGATTGATCACGGGTTCAAAGGCGTAGCAATGCGGGCAGCCGTACCAGAACAGCTCGACCACTTCGATCTTGCCAGGCACTGCAACCGGGACCGGGTTGGCCAGTTCGACATACGGGGCGGCAGGGGCTTCAGCGGCCTGGGCGGTCACGCCGAACAGGCTGGCAGCGACGAGGGCGGCGCTGATGATCAGATTACGCATGCTTTACTCCTGAACAATTTGGGTCGCCTCGCTCGACCTGTTTCGACACAGATCCTGGCGGGCATGAGTGCTGTAGTGTAACGGCAGCGGCCACAAAAAAGGGCGGCCAAAGCCACCCTTTTTATACTTGCTGCGAAGGATTAATCGAGCGTTAACGTGGCCGGCGCTGCGCGCCTCGTTCAGCCCTCGATTCAGGGCCTCAGTGCAGGCCCTGGATGTAGCTGGAGACCGCAGCGATGTCTTCGTCGCTCAGCTTGCGTGCGATGGTGCGCATGGTCATCGCGTCGCCGTCGTTGGCGCGACCGCCTTCTTCCTTGCGGAAATCGGTCAGTTGCTTGGCGATGTATTGAGCGTGCTGGCCACCCAGATGGGGGAAGCCTGCTGCAGCATTGCCGGAGCCGTTCGGCGAGTGGCAGCCGGTGCAGGCTGGCAGACCTTTTTCCAGGTTGCCGCCACGGAACAGCGCTTCACCGCGAGCGACGATCTTCGGATCGGCGGCGCCGACGCTGCCTTTCTGACTGGCGAAGTACGCGGCGATGTCGGCCAGATCCTGGTCATTCAGGTTGGTCAGCAGCCCGGTCATTTCCAGCACCACGCGCTTGCCCGATTTGATGTCGTGCAATTGCTTGTCGAGGTAGCGTTCACCTTGACCGGCCAGTTTCGGAAAGTTTGGCGCCATGCTGTTGCCGTCCGGGCCATGGCAGGCTCCGCACACGGCAGCTTTGGCCTGGCCTGCTGCGGCATCGCCGGCAGCATGGGCGACACCTGAAATTCCCACGGTCAACAGCAGACTCACGATCAATTTGTTCATCAGCTAATCCAACTACGGCTAAGGGTTAAGTTATGGACCGGGCTTACTCTCGCTCATCCAAAGGATGATGGCCTGGTAATCCTCGGCACTGCAGTCCATGCACAAACCACGCGGCGGCATCGCCTTGAAACCCTGGGTCACGTGTTGCACCAGCGTCCCCATACCTTTCGCCAACCTCGGCGTCCAAGCTTCCTGATCGCCTCTTGCGGGCGCCATGGGTAGTTGGCCGGAATGACAGGCACCACAAACACGGTTGTACACAGCTTCCGGATCCTGTGTAGCCTGTGCGCTGTAAAGCGGCATCAAGACTCCGGCAGCCAGCAGCCATTTCGTCATAAAACGACCTTTTCAGGGTTGAGAGCGTTCTGCGTTCTAATGCGCAATCAAAGTCTGTCGCTCTCGTGAACTTCATCCTTCGCTGGGACAAAGCACACACAAAATCTGCGGCATTATATACTGGCGTCACTGAAACGGAAGCGACACCGCGTTCCGCGCCCAATCCCGGCGCCGCCCACATCGGAAATCCCATGCAACTCAAGAATCCCATCCTCGGCCTGTGCCAACAGTCCACGTTCATGCTCAGTGCCGCCAAAGTCGATCAATGCCCAGACGACGAAGGCTTCGAAGTGGCGTTTGCCGGTCGTTCCAACGCTGGCAAATCCAGCGCGCTGAACACCCTGACCCACGCCAGCCTGGCGCGCACCTCGAAAACTCCGGGTCGCACACAGCTGTTGAACTTCTTCAAGCTAGACGATGATCGCCGTCTGGTCGACCTGCCGGGCTACGGTTATGCAAAAGTACCGATCCCGCTCAAGCAACACTGGCAGCGCCACCTCGAGGCTTACCTCGGTGGTCGGGAGAGTTTGAAAGGTCTGATTCTGATGATGGACATCCGCCATCCGATGACCGACTTCGACCTGCTGATGCTCGACTGGGCCGTCGCCGCCGGCATGCCGATGCACATCCTGCTGACCAAGGCCGACAAGCTCACCTACGGCGCAGCCAAGAACACCCTGCTGAAAGTACAGTCGGAAATCCGCAAAGGCTGGGGCGACTCGATCACCATCCAGTTGTTCTCCGCACCAAAACGCATGGGCCTGGAAGAGGCCTACACTGTACTGGCCGACTGGATGGAACTGGCAGACAAAGGCGCCGAGGCGGCAGCCGAGTAAGACAATTTCAAAACTGACTGTGGTGCTGTCAGGCAAGGCGAAAGCACCGCTAAAAAGCGGAGTTTAGGGTACCTAAATGAGCATTTTTAGCGGTGCTTTTAACGCAGCATGACGGCATCACAGCCAGTTTTGGGGCAAAAAAAGCCCCGGACTTCATTGGGGAGGGAGAAGTTCCGGGGTTCAAGTTCCGAACCGCTAGGGCGGGGTTCAGATATCTGCCAACACTTAACACAACATAGGAGCATCGAAGGGCTTCACCAGCCATTCAGTACCTCTGAGTGTTCCGCCGGCAGATTAGTTCAGATTTTTTTCAAAAAGCTTTGGAATAGCCTAAAGCGTTTTTCGATCTAAGCCGGATTTCGGCCGTTGCCGCGACGGCAGGTCGCGGCGACGGTTGCGCAACAATGACTCAGTGCGCCTCATCCCAGTTGTTGCCCACGCCAACTTCCACCAGCAGCGGCACATCCAGTTTCGCCGCTTCGCTCATGTGCGTACGAATTTCGGCGCTGACCTGCTCGACCAGATCCTCGCGAACCTCCAGCACCAGTTCGTCGTGCACTTGCAGGATGACCCGCGCGTCCAGACCCGACGTGGTCAGCCAGTTATCCACCGCCACCATGGCTTTCTTGATGATGTCCGCTGCCGTGCCCTGCATCGGCGCGTTGATCGCTGTGCGTTCTGCTGCAGCGCGTTCCTGCGGCTTGTTCGAGTTGATCTCCGGCAAGTACAGGCGACGACCGAAGAAAGTTTCGACGTAACCCTGATCCGCCGCTTGCGCGCGGGTACGCTCCATGTATTCGCGAACGCCTGGATAACGGGCGAAGTAGGTGTCGATGTAAGCCTTGGCGGTCTTGGTGTCGACGCCGATGTCCTTGCCGAGCTTCTGCGCGCCCATGCCGTAGATCAGACCGAAGTTGATCGCCTTGGCGCTGCGACGCTGGTCGGAGGTCACTTGATCAAGCTCGACCTTGAATACTTCGGCAGCGGTTGCAGTGTGCACGTCGAGATTGTTGCGGAAGGCGTTCATCAGGCCTTCGTCGCGGGACAGGTGGGCCATGATCCGCAGTTCGATTTGCGAATAGTCCGCCGCCAGCAGTTTGTAGCCTTTGGGTGCGACGAACGCCTGACGAATGCGTCGGCCTTCGGCGGTGCGCACCGGAATGTTCTGCAGGTTCGGGTCACTGGAAGACAGGCGCCCGGTCGAAGCCACGGCCTGATGATACGAGGTGTGGATGCGCCCGGTGCGCGGGTTGATCTGCTCCGGCAGGCGATCGGTGTAGGTGCTTTTCAGCTTGCTCATCGAGCGGTGCTCCATCAGCACCTTCGGCAAGCGGTGATCGTCTTCGGCGAGTTTCGCCAACACTTCTTCAGCGGTGGACGGCTGGCCTTTGGCGGTTTTCTTCAGCACCGGCAGGCCGAGCTTTTCATAAAGAATCACGCCCAGCTGCTTCGGCGAGCCGAGGTTGAATTCCTCCCCGGCAATTTCGAAGGCCTCACGCTCCAGCGCGACCATTTTGTTGCCCAGCTCGATGCTCTGAATGCCCAGCAACTCGGCATCGACGAACGCACCCTGGCGTTCGATGCGCGCCAGCACTGGCACCAGCGGGATCTCAATGTCGGTCAGCACGCTGGCCAGACTCGGAATCGCGCTGAGCTTGTCGAACAGGGTCTGGTGCAGGCGCAGGGTGATGTCGGCGTCTTCGGCGGCGTAGGGCCCGGCCTGTTCCAGGGCGATCTGGTCGAAGGTCAGCTGCTTGGCACCTTTGCCGGCGATGTCTTGGAAACTGACTGTGGTGTGGTCGAGGTACTTCTGCGCGAGGCTGTCCATGTCGTGACGGGTCGCGGTGGAGTTGAGCACGTAGGACTCGAGCATCGTGTCGAAGGCAATGCCGCGCACGCTGATGCCTTCACTCTGATCGCCGCCAATGGCGCAGTTGGCCAGAATGTTCATGTCGAACTTGGCGTGCTGGCCGACCTTGAGTTTGTTCGGGTCTTCCAGAATCGGCTTGAGTGCGCGCAGCACGGTGTCGCGATCCAGCTGCTCCGGCACGCCGATGTAGGAATGGGTCAGCGGGATGTACGCAGCTTCGTTGGCCTGCACCGCAAACGACAGACCGACCAGTTGCGCCTGCTGCGCGTCGATGCCAGTGGTTTCGGTGTCGAAGGCGATCAGTTTGGCGTTGCGCAGTTTTTCCAGCCAGACGTCGAAGCGCGCCTGGTCTAGGATGGTTTCGTACGCCGCTTCGGCCGGGGCAGCGGCTGCCTCGGCTGGTGGGGCGCTGAACAGATCATGGGCTGGCGAAGGCTCGGCCGCCGCGCTCAGTTCCAGACGCTTGGCATCGCGATCCAGATCATTGAGCCAGCTCTTGAATTCCAGCAGGGTGTACAGCTCGTAGAGTTTGGCCGGATCTTCCTGGTCCATTTGCAGATCATCGAGGCCGATATCCAGTGGCACGTCGACCTTGATGGTCGCCAGTTGATAGGACAGGAAAGCCATCTCCCGGTGCTCTTCGAGCTTGGCCGGCAAGGTTTTTGCGCCACGGATCGGCAGGGTCGGCACGATATCGAGGTTGGCGTACAGCTCGGTCAGACCGCCGTTGACGCCGACCAGCAGGCCGGACGCCGTCTTCGGGCCGATGCCCGGCACGCCCGGAATGTTGTCGGACGAATCGCCCATCAGCGCCAGATAATCGATGATCTGCTCCGGTGCGACGCCAAATTTCTCCTTCACGCCTTCCACATCCATCGAACTACCGGACATGGTATTGACCAAGGTAATGTGGCCGTCGACCAGTTGCGCCATGTCCTTGTCACCGGTGGAGATGATCACCGGGCGATCGGCCGCCGCGCTGCTGCGGGCGAGGGTGCCGATCACATCGTCGGCCTCGACGCCGTCCACGCACAGGAGCGGGAAGCCGAGGGCGATCACGCTCTGGTGCAGCGGCTCGATCTGCACGCGCATGTCATCGGGCATGCTCGGCCGGTTGGCCTTGTATTCGGCGTACATCTCATCGCGAAATGTCCCGCCCTTGGCGTCGAACACTACGGCGAAGGGGCTGTCCGGGTACTGCTTGCGCAGACTCTTGAGCATGTTCAGCACGCCTTTGACCGCACCGGTCGGCAGGCCTTTGGACGTGGTCAGTGGTGGCAGTGCATGAAAGGCGCGGTACAGGTAAGACGAACCGTCCACCAGGACGAGGGGGGCTTGGCTCATGAGCAGGATCAACCTTTTCGGCGGGTCCGGGGCTAGAATAGCGGGACCGTTGACGACAAAGGGACAAGGTTATCATGCGTACGTTAAATCGCTTGCTGCTGGTCGGGTTGATCGCTGTCTCACCACTGGCCGCGATGGCGGCGGATGATGCGCCGGGCGGCGACCCCGAGGTCACCATTCGCACGGAGGGGGACAAAACCATTCAGGAGTACAGCCGGAATGGCTTCGTCTATGCGATCAAGGTCACGCCCAAGAAGGGCAAACCGTATTTCCTGGTGCGCGCCGATGGTTCGGACGCCAATTACATCAGATCCGACCAGCCGGATATGCTGATTCCGTCGTGGGAAATCTTTACCTGGAAGTAAGCTTCCCGATTTTTAATCGGCGTCGCCTGACTGCGGCGCCAAAACTGAGCAGTTTTCAATGTCTGTGTTCACTCCCCTGGCTCGGCCCGAGCTGGAAACCTTTCTCGCCCCTTACGGGCTCGGCCGCCTGCTTGATTTCCAGGGGATCGCCGCCGGCAGCGAAAACACCAATTTCTTCATCAGCCTGGAGCAGGGCGAGTTTGTCCTGACCCTGGTCGAGCGCGGCCCGGTGCAGGAGATGCCGTTCTTCATCGACCTGCTCGATGTGCTGCACGAAGCCGAACTGCCGGTGCCTTACGCCCTGCGCACCACCGACGGCTTGGCCCTGCGTGAGCTCAAAGGCAAACCGGCGCTGCTGCAACCGCGCCTGTCCGGCAAGCACATCAAGGTCGCCAACGCCCAGCACTGCGCGCAAGTGGGCGAGTTGCAGGCGCATCTGCACCTGGCGACTCAGGGCGAACGCATGATCAAGCGCAAGACCGATCGCGGTCTGGACTGGATGCTGGAGGAGGGCACTGAATTTCTCTCGCACCTGAGCGATGAGCCGCGTGCCTTGCTGCAAAAGGCGCTGGATGAGATCACCGAGCGCAAAGACAAGATCCTTGCACTGCCTCGGGCGAACATTCACGCCGACCTGTTCCGCGACAACGCCATGTTCGAAGGCACCCACCTGACCGCGCTGATCGACTTCTACAACGCCTGCTCGGGGCCGATGCTGTACGACGTGGCGATCGCCTTGAATGACTGGTGTTCGGATGAGGAGGGCGTGATCGATGGCCCGCGTGCGCGTGCGTTTCTCGGTGCCTATGCGGCGCTGCGCCCGTTCACGGCGGCGGAGGCTGAGCTCTGGCCAACGATGCTGCGTGTGGCTTGTGTGCGGTTCTGGCTGTCACGCCTGATCGCCGCCGAGCAGTTCGCCGGGCAGGATGTGTTGATTCACGATCCGCGGGAGTTCGAGCAGCGCCTGGCGCAGCGGCAGAAGGTCAATACACCGTTGCCGTTCGCCCTTTAAGATCAAAAGATCGCAGCCTTCGGCAGCTCCTACATGTGATCTCCTGTAGGAGCTGCCGAAGGCTGCGATCTTTTCTATGGGGTTACAGCGATTCCAGACACCCGGCCAGATCATTGCCGAGTTTTTCCAGCACCTGCTCATAACCCTGAGCCGTCGCCGGCGTATAACCACCCAAGGCATCCAGCTCGGCCAGTTTCACTGGCAAACCGGCCACCAGTGTTTCTGCCAGGCGCGGACGCAACGGTGGCTCGCTGAACACACAGGTCTTGCCCGTTTCCTGCAAGCGCTTGCGCATCGCCGCCACGTGCTGGGCGCCGGGCTGGACTTCGGCGGCTACCGCGAACACCCCGGCGTGCTTCAGGCCGTAAGCGTCTTCGAAATAATCAAATGCTTCATGAAAGACGAAGTACGGCTTGCCTTCGACATTGGCCAGACGCGTCTTCAAGCGCAGATCCAGCGCATCCAGACGTGCATCGAAGGTTTTGGCATTGCTCTGATAACGCTGGGCATTGGCCGGGTCGGCGGCGCTGAGGTCGGCGGCCATTTTGTCGGCGATCACCCGCGCATTGACCGGTGACAGCCACAAATGTGCATCCAGCGAGCCGGGGCGATGATCGTGATCATGCTCGTCGGCTTCTTCGGAATGGGAATGGTTGTCCGCGCCAAAATGCCTCAGCTTCAGGCCTGGCAGATCCTGCACCGCGACGCTCGGCAGGCTGCGACCGCCGAGTACGCGCGGCAGGAAACCTTCCATGTCCGGGCCGATCCAGTAGAGCAGATCGACCGACTGCACCTTCCGTACGTCGGACGGGCGCAGGGCGTAATTGTGCGGCGAGGCCCCCGGCGGCAGCAGCACCTCGGGAATCGCCACGCCGTCCTGCACGGCAGCGGCAATCAACTGCAACGGCTTGATGCTGGTGAGCACTTTGACCTCGGCCTGAGCCGTACCGATCAGCAGAAAACTGGCAACAAAAGCCACAAAAACAGAAAAAAGTCGGGACACGATGACCACTCAAGGAAGCGAGAACGGGTAACATAATAACGTCTCCAGCAAATCTCGTCGCCGCTCATGCCTATTAC
>NZ_RAZO01000155.1:0-2854 GCF_004307535.1 Pseudomonas sp. Sample_9 | reverse complement strand
CGCGAGTGCCACGCCGCTATCGAACTTGAGCAAAAAGTGATCAGCGACGCGATCATCAGCAGCGCCAAAGACGTCGGTTTCATCGTCGAAGCGCAGACCGTCGAAGTGGTCGGCCTGTGCGCCGGTTGCCAGGGGGCCTGATGAGCAACGCGCTGATCCGTCTGGAACAGGTCGCCGTCACGTTTGCCGGGCAGACCGTGCTGGACAACATCGAGCTAAGCGTGGAGCCGGGGCAGATCGTCACCCTGATCGGCCCCAACGGCGCCGGCAAGACCACGCTGGTACGCGCCGTGCTCGGGCTGTTGAAGCCGAACAGTGGCAGCGTCTGGCGCAAGCCGAAATTGCGCGTCGGTTACATGCCGCAGAAACTGCATGTCGACCCGACCCTGCCGCTGTCAGTGCTGCGCTTCTTGCGCCTGGTGCCTGGCGTCGATCGTTCGCGTGCCCTGGCCGCGTTGAAGGAAGTCGGCGCCGAACACGTGATCGACAGCCCGGTGCAGAGCGTTTCCGGCGGCGAAATGCAGCGCGTGCTGCTGGCTCGGGCGCTGCTGCGCGAGCCGGAGTTGCTGGTACTCGACGAGCCGGTGCAGGGCGTCGACGTCGCCGGGCAGGCCGAGTTGTACAGCCTGATTACCCGGCTGCGCGACCGCCACGGTTGCGGCGTGCTGATGGTGTCGCACGATTTGCATCTGGTGATGAGCACCACCGATCAGGTGGTCTGCCTCAACCGCCACGTCTGCTGCTCCGGGCATCCCGAGCAGGTCAGCGGCGATCCGGCATTCGTCGAGCTGTTCGGCAAGAATGCGCCGAGTCTGGCGATCTATCACCACCATCACGACCACGCCCACGACCTGCACGGTTCGGTGGTCAAAGGCCCGCTCGGCGGGCAACCTCATGTTCATGGAGACGGCTGCAAGCATGGCTGATTTTCTGTTGTATGCCCTGCTTGCAGGTCTGGCCCTGGCGCTGGTGGCAGGGCCGCTCGGTTCGTTTGTGGTGTGGCGGCGCATGGCCTATTTCGGCGACACCCTGTCTCACGCCGCGTTGCTTGGCGTGGCACTGGGCTTTTTGCTGGACGTCAGCCCGACCGTGGCGGTGACGGTCGGTTGCCTGCTGCTGGCGGTGCTCTTGGTGACGCTGCAACAGCGTCAGCCACTGGCATCCGACACGCTGTTGGGAATTCTTGCACCGAGCACGCTCTCTCTCGGCCTGGTGGTACTAAGCTTCATGCATGAAGTGCGGATCGACCTGATGGCCTATCTGTTTGGCGACTTGCTGGCGATCAGTCCGAGCGACCTGGCGTGGATTCTCGGCGGCACTGCGGCGGTGCTGGTGTTGCTGGTGACGCTGTGGCGGCCGCTCCTGGCGGTCACCGTGCACGAAGAACTGGCGCGGGTCGAAGGCTTGCCGGTTGCGGGTTTGCGCTTGGCGCTGATGCTGTTGATCGCGGTGGTGATCGCCGTGGCAATGAAAATCGTCGGGGTGCTGCTGATCACTTCGCTGCTGATCATCCCTGCGGCTGCGGCACAGCGTCACGCCCGTTCGCCGGAGCAGATGGCGCTGGGCGCGAGCCTGCTGGGCATGCTCGCGGTGTGCGGCGGGCTGGCGTTGTCGTGGTTCAAGGACACCCCGGCGGGGCCGTCGATCGTGGTGACGGCAGCCGCGCTGTTTCTGTTGAGTTTTGTTCTGCCCCGTCGTGGGGTGTAGACTTGGCCGCTTTTTGCGCAATTAGAGAGTCGCAGGAATGAAGCCGTTCGCCTCCCGTTATCTGCTCCTTGTCGCATTTTCAGTGCTGCTGGGCGCCTGCCAAAGCACGCCGCCGGTGGCTGAAGTCCCGGATGCGCGGGCTACGGCCATCGCACAGCTGGAGCAAAGCCTGGCCAGCAGCGAACTGGCCACCGCCGAAGACCAGTTGGCCGCATTGCAGGCCGCGACCCCCAATGATCAATCCCTTGAGCAATACCAGCGGCAGCTGGCCGAGGCGTATTTGCGCCGCAGCCAGATCGTCCTGCAGAAGGGTGATGTCAACGCTGCAGCCACTGCATTGAGCCGTGCTCGCGCCCTGATGCCCAAAGCGCCCGCGCTGACCGGCGGCGTCAACGGCGCGATCACCGAAGCGCGCAAGGCCGAGCTGGAAAAGGCTGAAGCGGCGTTATTGGCTGCCGAAGCCCGGCCGAAAGCCAAGGTCATCGACCCGACTGCCGAGAGCACCACGGTTGCGTTGAACATCGGTGATATTCACAAGCTGCAACGACAACTCGACGCCATCGCCGCCGATGTGGTGAATTATGAGTGCGCTGTCAGTATCCAGGCCCCGCGCACCGCAGATTATCCGTGGCTGGCGACGTTGCTGAGCAAGCGAGTAAAGAAGCTCGATCCTGATTTTGATTTGCAGATCGAAAAGCAGATCTTGCGCACAGTGCCGGCGCAGATGGTTTTAAGCCCGCGCAAGCCATAAAACGCATCGCGAGCAGGCTCGCTCCCACAGGTGCAACAGCGTACCTGTGGGAGCGAGCCTGCTCGCGAAAACGTCCTCTCAGCCAATAAAGATCTTAAGCCGGAATCGCCTTGGCCCTAGGCTCCCGCGCCCAGACCCGATGCTCGCCAATCGCGGCGAAGAACGGCTTGGTCAACGCCCCCACATCCGCGCCCTGCAACAACCCCGCATCCGCATCGAGCTTCAGCAAGTCCTGCAATTGTTTGGCCTCGCCGTGCAGCGCGATCGCCTTCAGGTGCTTATAGGCCTCCAGCAGATAATGCAGCGCCACGCCGTCGCCGCTCAACGCGGTAATCGACGCAGCGCCACCCGGCACGAATACCGCGTCGAAAGCGATCGACGGCATGCCTTCCATCG
>NZ_RAZO01000097.1:0-4888 GCF_004307535.1 Pseudomonas sp. Sample_9 | reverse complement strand
GCCAGCACCACGTGCCGTTTGCGTCCGAGCTTTTCCAGTTCTTCATCGACAAAACCACTGAGGTCGCCTGCGAACGACACCAGTGCGTGCGGTCGGGCGCAGTAGTCGTCGAGGCTCAACGGCCCCGGTACTGTGTCGGCGCGCAGCAGCTTCGGTGCGCTGCGGCGCAGGACCTTGCGCTTGGCGTTCGCCGGCAGGTCGGTGGTGTAGCTGACGCCGATGGAAATCTCGCCGGAGGCCAGCAGGCCCGGCATCAATATGTAGTTGACCCGTCGCACCACGAGGACGATGCCTGGTGCTTCGGCGCGCAGGCGCTTGAGCAGCATCGGCAGCAGGGCGAATTCGACGTCGTCGGATAATCCAATGCGGAACACCGACGTGCTGGTCGCCGGATCGAAATCGGCGGCACGACTGACGGCGGTCGAGATCGAATCGAGGGCAGGCGAGAGCAGGGCGAAGATTTCCACCGCGCGCGCGGAGGGTTCCATGCTGCGGCCGGTGCGGACAAACAAGGGATCGTCAAACAGGCTGCGCAGGCGCGATAAAGCGGCACTGATAGCCGGTTGGCCGAGGAACAATTTTTCCGCGGCCCGGGTCACACTGCGTTCGTGCATCAATGTTTCGAACACGATCAGCAGGTTCAGGTCGACACGACGCAGGTCATTACGATTCATCTGGAGTCCTGGCAGAGTCATCAAACTTGACGAGGGCGGCCATATGAGAACAATGGCCGGCATGAATCTTACGGGGAAAGGCTGGTACTCTGCACCGGAAAATTCAGCTTTACTGCGACGGTGGCAGGCCTTTTTTCATGGAATTTGCCAATGCCGCCCTTGATGCGGAATCAATGACAGGCATGTCGACTATTAATAGCCACTGATGGTCTTGGGTCAAAAGCCCAGATAGAGTTCATGGCATTAGAGGTTACTTTGACGAGGTTTGCGATGTCCCGCACGATCCGTTTTCACAAGTTTGGTCCGGCCGAGGTGCTCAAATGCGAAGAGCATGCGGCTGCTCAGCCAGGTCCTGGCGAAGTGCAGGTACGTGTCGAGGCAATCGGCATCAGTTGGTACGACACCCTGTGGCGCCAGAATCTGGCGTCGTCCCAGGCACGTCTGCCTTCGGGTCTCGGTCATGAAATGGCTGGCGTGGTTACTGCGGTGGGCGCTGATGTCGACGACCTGTCCGTCGGCGACAAGGTAGCCAGTTTTCCGGCTGAAAGTCCGAACGATTATCCGGTGTACGGCGAGTCGATCGTTCTGCCGCGCACCGCGCTGACCCGCTACCCGGATGTGCTCAGCCCGATCGAAGCGAGCGTGCATTACACGCCGCTGCTGATCGCCTACTTTGCCTATGCCGATCTGGCGCGGGTCAAACCCGGTCAATTTGCGCTGGTGACTGACGCCAGCCACTGCGCCGGCCCGTCGTTTGTCCAGCTTGGTAAAGCGCTGGGTGTGCGAGTGATCGCCGCGACCAAATCGGCGGAGGAGCGCGAGTACCTGCTGTCCCTCGGTGCGGAGAAGGTCATCGTCACCGAAGAGGAAGATCTGTTGATGCGCATCAACAAGATCACCGACAACCGCGGCGTCGATGTGGTATTCGATGGTCTTGGCGGTCCGCAGATGTCGTTGCTCGGCGATGTGCTGGCGCCACGCGGCAGTCTGGTTCTGTACGGCCTGCAGGGCGGCAATCAGACTCCGTTCCCGGCGTGCGCAGCGTTCCAGAAGAACATCCAGTTCTTCGTGCACTGCATCGGCAACTTCACCGGCAAGCCGGAGCTGGGCATTGTCCAGGATCACGTCGCTCTGCAACGTGCTCTGCGTGACATCAACCAGTTGACCGCTGACCGCGTGCTCCTGCCGCTCAAGACTCGTGTATTCCCGTTCAACGAGTTCGTCGAAGCACATCGCTACATGGATGAATGCCCGTGCCGCGAGCGGGTCGCCCTGCAAGTCGAACCTGCGTAAATCAGCTAAACAGAGTCCGTGGCCCCACGGACTCTTTTGTTTATTTTCCCGTCCCAAACCGATCCTGCCCGCCACGAAGCGTTGACCAATTCAGCAACTGAACTGGTTTTTGCTCCCCATCTGTATCTTCTAATCACACTATAAGCACTGATAATTGAATGATTACTTTCATCTCAAGGAATGAGCTATGGCTGTGCATTCAATTTGTCCAAGGCAATATCAAATGGCTGGCTCGGCTGGCTTCGTCAATTTCTGTTTAATTGCTGTAGGGCGTTTCGGAAGTTGCTTCTCCTTTTCTTGTAATGATTTGTCGTGGGACGTTGTGGGAAGTTTCCTCAGATCATTTGTGGATGGCAAAAGGTCAATGATTACGGGCGGTTGAGCGCCACGCTTGGCATCTGGGAGAATTTTTTCAGGTCAAGTGTTTCAAATAACTACAACTTTGTAAGTGTTAGCATTTCAGCGTCTATTACTTATTGATCCAATTGTCGCGCGCTCATTGTCATGTCTGCGCGGCATGAAACTTTTGATACCGGGTAAATACCGATGAGCACGATCCATGATCAGGCAATGAATTATGTCTATCAGCAAGTATTGCAGCGTCTGCTGAGTTTCTTTTCCCGAGCCGAGCGCACGGCATTGCAGTTGCTGATACAGCGCCTGGTGGTGGCCGCTGGCGGCATGGAAAACATCGGGCAGTTCAAGGTGCTGGTGCATCAGTCCGGCCTGCGTGACAGCTGTTACACCCTGGCCCTGCTTCGGGCGGCGCAACTGACCATTGCCGGCCGCGCCCCGGCGACTTTCCAGCTGCGCGTGGCCTCCCTTCGCTGGAATGGCGACAGCCCGGTCGCCCTGCAGAACCTGCATCGCAGCTACAGCGCTCTGTTTCTTTATGACGATCCGCGGGTCGAAGTGCTGATGGTCGATAACCGCGAGGTGCTGCCGTTCGACCATCGCACGCCTGTCAGCGATGAGGGGCGTGAGGCCAGTCGCGTCAATCTGCTGCTGGTCGGGCACTGTCGCACCTGGCTTGAAACCCCTGAATTATGGGATGAAGCCTATCTGGCGACGGCCGAGTACTACAGCCAGATTGCCCGTTGGAACAATGGTGTCGACGCCATGATCAGCACTGAAAACAAAGGCAGTCAGCAGCAATTTCTCGAGGGTCTGAACCGCGCCATGCAGCGTGTGGCGATAGCGGGGCCAGGCACCGTCAATGCCGGGTTCGAAGCGCTGTTTCCTCTGCTCGACGGGCTTGGTGACAATTTCTATGGCGAGCTGCTCCCGGAAGGTGACCGCATTGCCTGGCGCCCCGAAGGCGAGTTCGAGGCCTGCCGACGTACCAGTTTTATCGACATCAACGACATGATGGTTGGCAAAATCGAAGATCGTTGGCTACTGCTGGGAGAATTTCTCGGTTATGAACCCGACGACCTGGCGCTGTACCAGGGCGAAGCGATTTTTGCTGACCCTTTGATCTCGGCACATGTGCGAGGTTTGTACGCCCGGTTCATCGAAGGGCGCGCCTATGAGGCGGGCATCGACGACTACGTCCGGCACACGCTGGCCGACATGCGGCGAAAGCAGGTTGCCGAGCCTGTCTGCGAGCACTTGCTGTCCAGCTACGACAACGCCGGCGGACCAGAGCAGCTGCGCACGCTTGCCGAGGATTACCTGAGCAATGGTTTCGGATTGAACGAAACGCAGTTGGCGTGCCTGTTGTTCGCACCATTCATCGACAGCGGCAAAGGCCTCGAGCGGTTCCTGCGCAACTGTCACCCCGGCATGCTCGTCGCCATGCCCGACCTGCACCGCGCCATGCAGGGCTTGCACGCGCCAGAGCAAGTGTTGAAGTGGCTGACGGAAGTCAGCGGTTTGCCGGTGAGGCTGGTGATCCGTCTCTACGCGATGGGCCCCGTACAGATTCAAGCACCCGCCGAATGCGCCTTGGAAAATGCGGGATCGGATGAGGTGGGTTCCGCCTCGCCATTCGAGCGGTCGACGGAACGCTGACCGTGAGCCAAGAGGTGGGTTGTGAACCGCTGTGTACAGGAACAAGGTTGTGAAAGGCGCGCGGGACAATGACTTCGTTTACCAAGCCGTTTATCGATATCTGACAATGCTGATTGATGATGCAGGGGGGAGCACCACGGTGCGCCTGCCATCGCTGCGTCAGCTGGCTGATCGGCTGAATGTATCCATCTCGACAGTGCAGTACGCCTATTCGCTTCTGGAGAAGGAGGGCCGGGTCTATTCGATCGCGAAATCAGGGTATTACGCGCAAGCGCTGTTCCATCTGGATGCGCCCGGCAACGGCAATGATTTGCTGGAGACCGTATACGTCAACGCCAGACGTCCCGGGATGTGTGTGTTGAGCGCCGACGAACCGGCCTCGCTGCAGCCGCTGGACAGTCCGTTGCTGACATTGGAACGTGAGCTTTTGCGTCAATACCCGCGTCAGCTACAGACATTCGTACAGCCTTGCGGTGAGCTGGAATTGCGGGTTGCGCTGGCGGCTCGGTACACCAGCTCCACAGAGCATTTCTGGCACGCCGATGACATCTACATCGGAGCTGATCTGCGCGGGGTCCTGGAGATCCTGATTTCGGTCCTTGAATTGCGCCAGGCCACTGTGATTGTCGAATCGCCTTGCGACTGGGTGATATTGCGCCTGCTCGAATCGTCCGGCGTACGCGTGATCGAGTGGTCATTGCTGGCCGAAGGCGTGCCCGATCTGTCGACACTGGAATCACTGTTGCAGAACGAGCCGGTGCGTTTGATTCTGTTGTCTTCGGTATTGAGCATGCCCCAAGGCAACGGCCTCACCCATGAAAATCAGCAGGCCACCGCGCAGTTGCTCAATCAACATGGCGTCTGGGTGCTGGAAAACGACTGCTACAGCGAGCTTGACGAGCGCAATG
>NZ_RAZO01000330.1:0-4918 GCF_004307535.1 Pseudomonas sp. Sample_9 | reverse complement strand
TCGTCAGGTCTGTGCCTGCCCGCCACCAAGCCTCATTCACCACCACGTGAACGTTCAGTAAAAAATCGACTTAGAACTTATAGCCCAGACCGACCATGTAGATGAACGGATCGACATCCACATTCACCCGTGCACGGGTGCCGGGGGCGACGGCGTTGTTCTCGACGGTCGCGCGGGTGTCGATATCGATGTAGCGCACCTGGGCGTTGAGCATGATGTTGTCGGTGATCATGTAGTCGGCGCCGACCTGCCAGGCCAGGCCCCAGGAGTTTTTCGCCTTGAAGTTGCTGAAGCCGTTGGCGCTGGCTTCGCTGCCGACGTGTTCGTCGTAGATCCAGGTGTAGTTGATGCCACCACCCACATACGGCTGGAAGGCCGATTTCGAATCCAGCGGGTAGTAGACGACGCTGAGGGTCGGCGGCAGGTGCTTCAGCGTGCCGAGCTTGCCGTTGGCGGCGGGCAGGGCGGTGCCCTTGAGCTTGACGTCATGCTCGAACGGCGTGGCTGCCAGCAGCTCGATACCGATGTTGTTGGTGAGCATGTAGGCGAAGTTCAGACCCAGTTGGGTGTCGCTGCTCATGGTCGCCTTGCCGCCCAGATCAGTGCCGCTCAGCGGACCCTGATCGACCTTGACGCTGGAACTGTCGGCCTTCGGGTTGACGGTGATCGCGCCAGCGCGCACGAGAATGTCACCGGCTTCGTGGGCGTGGGCGAGCGGGGCTGCGAGCGCGAGGGCAAACAGCGGGGCGCTGAGCAAGGACTTGTTCATGGGGGCTCCGAAAGGACATAAAAATTCGATGTCCTAGGGTACGAAGCCGTCTGATACGGTGTTTTGACTCAGCTCAATGAAACAGTGAAGGGGCGGGGTTTTGTGGAACCCTTGAGGGCCTATTCGCGAGCAGGCTCGCTCCCACCTTGGAATGTGATCACCTGTGGGAGCGAGCCTGCTCGCGAAGACGATAGACCAGCCAATACAAAACTACCGGGAATTACTCCGGCAGCTCATACGCATAAATCTTCTCCGCCTCCATCTGATACCCGGCATCGGCCAGTTCACTGCTCGAGGCTTTCACCTGCAACGGCCCTTCGACCCAATACGGCTGATACAGCTCATCGAGCTTCACGCCCAGTTCGCTTTTCACATGGACGATCTGGTTCGACGGCGGTGGCGGTACGTGGATGCAGGCGCCGAAGTACGGCACCAGCAAAAAGTCGGTGGTGCGCCCCTCTTCGCTGACTTCCAGCGGCACTATATAGCCCGGCAAGCGAATGTTCTGCCCGTCGAGGCTCTTCACGACCGGTGCATTGGGCATGTCCTGCTTGGCCGCTGGTGCGGACTCGGCGGAAAGTGCGTCGCCCATCTTCGACAGGTCGTGCAGCGGGGTCATGTTCGGCACTTCCGGCGCGGCGTCCGGCGGGATCATTTCCGACCAGGTCAGGTCTTTCGGCGCCGCCGCCCACACGGGCAGGGCGACCAGCATCAGCAGCGCAAGCAGGGCGCGGGGCATGGTGAACGTCCTCATAAACGGATCGACAGGCCATCGGCCAGGGATTGGCGATACGCGCGCCAGGCCGGCACGCTGCCCATCAGCAGCGCGGCCGCCAGAATGCCACCGAGCAGCGTCCATTCATACTCGCTCGGCCATGCCAGCGGCAGGTACAAACCGTAATTGGCCTGCACGTAACCCTGCGCAGCGGCGATGCCGATGTACAGCAATGCCAGTCCGGCGATGACTCCGGTCAGCGCCAACGCAAAGGCTTCCAGCACCAGCAGGCTTGCGATGTGCCACGGCCGCGCCCCCACCGAACGCAGAATCGCCATCTCGCGGCGACGTTCGTTGAGGCTGGTGAGAATCGCCGTGAGCATGCCGATCAGCCCGGTCAGCACGACGAACAGCGAGACCACGAACAAGGCTTTCTCGGCCGTACTCATCAGGCTCCACAATTCCTGCAAGGCCACGCCCGGCAGGATCGCCAGCATCGGTTCGCCACGGTACTCGTTGATCTCGCGCTGCAAGGCAAAGGTGGAAATCTTGCTGTTGAGGCCGAGCATGAACGCGGTGATCGCTTGCGGGGTCAGGTCCATGTTGCGCGCCTGATCAGCGCTGATCCGCCCGTTGCCGCGCGCCGGCACACCGTTGTGCCAGTCGATGTGAATCGCCTCCATGCCGCCGAGGCTGATGTGCAACGTGCGGTCCACCGGGGTGCCGGTGCGCTGGAGGATGCCGACCACGGTGAAGGGTTTGTCGTCGTGCTTGACCAGGCTGATCGCCGCCACGCCGTGGGCCAGTACCAGTTTGTCGCCGAGCTTGTAGTGCAGCGCTTCGGCGACTTCGGCGCCGAGCACCACTTCGAAAGGATCGGTGGCAAACGCGCGACCGTCGGCCAGCGCCAAGTGTTGCTGGCGCCCGTATTGATAGTGCTTGAAATAGGCTTCGGTGGTGCCCATCACGCGATAGCCGCGATGGGAATCGCCGAGGGACATGGGGATTGCCCACTTCACTTTCGGATTGTTGGCGAAGTGTTCGAAGCTGTCCCAGCGAATATTGTTGGTAGCGTTGCCGATGCGGAACACCGAATACAGCAGCAGGTTTACCGACCCCGAACGAGCACCGACGATCAGGTCAGTGCCGCTGATGGTGCTGGCGAAACTGGCCTTGGCTTCGGTGCGCACGCGCTCGACGGCGAGCAGCAGGCACACCGACAGGGCAATGGCGAAGGCGGTGAGCAATGCGGTGAAACGGCGGTTGGCCAGGCTGGCCATGGCCAGACGAAACAGATACATCTCAGACCTCGGCGGACGTAGCGGCGCGATTGAGATCGGCCAGGGACAGATGACGGTCGAACAGCGGCGCCAGGCTCTGGTCGTGGCTGACGAACAACAGACTCGATCCGGCCTCGCGGCACTCGGCAAACAGCAGGCGAATGAAGTTCTCGCGGGCGTCGTAATCCAATGCCGACGTCGGTTCGTCGGCGATCACCAGTTCCGGTTGGCCGATCAACGCGCGGGCGGCAGCGACCCGTTGTTGCTGGCCGATGGACAGCGAGTCGGCGCGGCGGCTGAGGATGCTTTCGTCCTTCAGACCCAAGTGCGCGAGCAGGGTGGCGGCGGCCTGATCGACGCTGCCGTGGCGCTGTTTCGCCCGTTGCGCACGCAGTTTCGAGAAGTGACACGGCAACTCAACGTTCTCGCGCACCGAGAGAAACGGCAACAGGTTGAATTGCTGGAAAATGTAGCCGGTGTGATCGACACGAAACGTATCGCGCTTGCCGGCAGACAGTTCGGTCAGCTCCTGGCCGAGCAGGCGAATGCTGCCGCGACCGGGCTTCTGCACTCCGCCGAGCAGGCCGAGCAGAGTGGTCTTGCCGCTGCCGCTGGGGCCTTTGAGAAACAGGGTTTCGCCGGCTTCCAGACGAAACGCCGGGATGTCCAGCAGCGTCGGGTGACCGGGCCAGTTGAAGCCAAGGTCGGAAAGTTCGATGAGTGCTTGGGTCATGGCACCGATTTCATGGTTGGACACGGACGCCTGTAGGAGCTGACGAGTGCAACGAGGCTGCGATCTTTTGGTTGTAAAAAACCAGGATCAAAAGATCGCAGCCTCGTTGCACTCGTCAGCTCCTACAGGGGATCTTCATTCGCTTCAGAATTTCAGCGCAGCCGATTTTGCCGTCACTTCGGTACCTTGCTGGCCGGTCGCGCTGATCAGTTGTACCTGAATCTTTTGCGTCGCCGGGAAGGTCTTGAAGATGTTCGTCAGGTTCAGCGTGTTCAGTGCCCCCGGTGTGGCGCAGCTGAATTGGTAATGCGCATGGATTTCGCTGTGGTCGTGGTGATGCTCGTGACCGTCCTTGTCCGCTTCATCTTCGTCGTGATCGTCGGCGTCCGGTTTGTCGCCGAACAGCGGGCTTTCCAGTTCCTGGCTGACCACCTTGCAACCGGCCGCAGCGGGCAGGCTGAACAGAGCCAATGGTTTTTCCAGCTGCGCACGAGCGGCAGCGACTTTGGCCTTGTCGGCATCCGACGTGGCGGTGTGTTCAAAACCCACCAGATTCATCGCCGGGCTTTCCAGCTCCAGCTCCAGGGTCTGACCATCGAGCGCGGCGTTCAGCCGACCCACACCATGTTCGTGAGCGCCGAGGCTGCCGTGCTCATGATCATGATCGTGCTCATCAACCGCATGGGCAGCGGCCAGCGGCAACAGGGCAAACGGCAAAGCGAGCAACAGACGACGCATGACGGACTCCGAGAAAAATGAAAAGTTTGTTATGTAATCTTATAACGAAAGTGCGCAGAGTGTGCCCGTGCGCTTGAGATTGCGCAAGACATGGCTAAGCACCGCCCGGGATGAGTTCGCGGGCGGTGCTGGGATTGGATGTCATGCTTGCAGAATCAGAAGCCTGCGCCGGGATAGTCGAACCAATAGTGTCCCGAAAGAACATCGTTGATCAGATTTGCGTCGAGCACGCTCGGGGCATCGCGACTGAAACGCTGTCGCCAAGCCGGAAGCCACCAGTAGTTGATGGCTGTTCCGCGCGGAAATACCACCAGAGTCAGCACCTCCTTATCCATTTTGCCCTGCGTGTAGAGTTGATGACTGCGATCCATCAGGGCCATGTACTGGTCGATTGGCAGTCTGAACATAAGTGCCATGGTGAAGATTTTTTCACTCTGACTGAACGCCGGACTCTGCAGTACCCGCAATGCTTCGCAAGTGTGTGAATTCGGTTGACTCGCTATGCTCTGGCCTTCGGGGGTTGAAAGTATGTCGAAACGATCATCCATGTCTCGCCAGTCGGTCCGACTATTGCGCTCAAAGTAATCACGAATAACAAGGGTCAGTGGACCTGCAGTTTCCCCGTCAGCGGGACAAGCCGAAAGATCGGCAGGCAACCAGATGCGCCATGCCACGATGAGCAA
>NZ_RAZO01000397.1:0-858 GCF_004307535.1 Pseudomonas sp. Sample_9 | reverse complement strand
GGCAAGTGAAAGGAGTCAGCATGCTTCAGGCGCCGTGCCCAGCGGGGTGAAATGCGGATGGCTAAACGGCGCGTGAATCTTTAGCCAGTCTTGCGCGACGGCAATAGGACTGGCTACGTAATGCTAAGTGGCTCAGGGCGTTTGCGGCTTGTCCGGAGCGGTCAGGCCGGCCTGGATGCGTTGGTAAATTTCTTCACGGTGCACTGCCACGTTTTTCGGAGCGTTGATGCCGATGCGGACCTGTTGGCCGCTGACTCCGAGGATGGTGATCGTGATGTCATCACCAATGTTTATGCTTTCACCGACTTTGCGGGTGAGTATCAGCATGGTCTTCTCCTTGATTGCTTTGTAGGGCACCTGATTCAGACAGTGCAGAGGTCGGTGGTATCTATAGATTAGTGCGAAGTCTCACGGTTTGGGTGCCTCTTTCTGACGCGCAGAAGCGGCATTAATTCCCAGGGCGTAACTATACAGAGGCTGCAATCATCATTCTCGTTGTTTTGTGCCCATTTTGCGGGGCTCGCGAAGTATTTTTGAATGCTAAGATCCCCGCTTTGTGAATTCCGAGGAAAGCGTTGTGCGCAAATTGGTTTGGCTGGTAGCGGCACTGGCATTGGCAGGCTGCGGTGAAGGCAGGAATGTAGATGCGCCGAAGCCTGAGACGAAGGTCGCGGCAGCGCCGGCGGCCGCCGCGCCACAGTGGGATCTGGAAGTTCGGGGCGAAACTCCGCAGGCAGTCAGTGACCTGAGCGGCTGGTTGATCGAGCATGCTTTCGTTCCGACTGTCGTCAAGGACGGCAGCGGTAAAACACGAATTCTGATCGGTCCGTTCAATTCCCAAGCTGACGCCGAGGCGCG
>NZ_RAZO01000288.1:0-4932 GCF_004307535.1 Pseudomonas sp. Sample_9 | reverse complement strand
TGACCGGCGGCATCGGCAGCGGCAAAAGCGCGGCGGCGCAGCACTTCATCGACCTGGGCGTGCATGTGGTGGATGCCGATCATGCGGCGCGCTGGGTGGTCGAACCGGGGCGTCCGGCGCTGGCGAAAATCGCCGAGCATTTCGGTTCCGGCGTGTTGCAGGCCGACGGCACACTGGACCGTGCCGCCCTGCGCAAACTGATTTTTGAAGACCCCGAACAGCGACGTTGGCTCGAAGCGCTGTTGCATCCGTTGATCGGCGAAGAAATCGCTCATCATCTGGCGCAGGCAAAATCGCCTTACGCGATTCTGGTGTCACCTTTGCTGATCGAGTCCGGGCAATACGCGATGACCCAGCGCATTCTGGTCATCGATGCGCCGCAACAACTGCAGATCGAACGCACCTTGCAGCGTGACCAGACCAGCGAACAACAAGTGCAGGCGATCCTCAAGGCGCAATCGAGCCGTGAAGACCGCGTGAGCCGTGCCGACGACGTGATCGTCAACGACCGCGACCTCGCCTGGCTGCACAGCGAGGTCGAGCGTCTGCATCACTTTTATCTGACTTTATCCGGAGGCCAAGCATGAGCCAGATTCCAACCGTTGAATGCCCAACCTGCGGCGCCCCCGTCGAATTCACCCCGGCGAACAAATTCCGTCCGTTCTGCTCCGACCGCTGCAAATTGATCGACCTCGGCGCCTGGGCCTCGGAAGAACACAAGATTCCGGTCGCACCGGATGCCGAGGACGAGTTGTTCTCCGGCGATTTCGATCCGCGTCACTGATCGCTGATCAGGGCCGCATAAAGCCGTAGTCCTGACTGTCGTCGAGGTTCTCAGCGAGAAAGCGCAACTCGTCGGCCAAGTCTTCGGCATTGCGCACTGCCTTGCTCTGCTGCACCACGGCGCTGAGCAGGGCGCGCAAACTCAGGCCCGGGTCAAAGCCCACTTCCTGCGCCAGCTCCAGACTCTGCCGGGTTTCCTGCCGCGCCCATTCGTAAACGCCCATGCCAATGCTCCTGAAGGGATTTGCGTGAGCATGAAATCTCAGCGGCATGGCCGGTTTGATGTGGATCAAGACTTCGGATCGTCGTCCTTCCACGGCGCTGAAAGGTAACGGGTGCGGTTGAAGGTCTCCAGCCACTCCGGGCAAAACACCACCAACGCACTGACAACCATGCCGTTGATAAAGGCCTCGGGGAACAGCAGCAACCACAGGTAGCCGACAAAATCCTCCAGCCACTCCGGCATGGCGAAGAGGCCGTCGTACCACAGCAGCGTCAGGCTCAGAATCAGGCACAACAGGCCTGACAACGCAGCGGCGAAGAAGCCGGAACAGAAGATGTAAACGAACGGATTTCGTGGCTGCGCGCGTTCGACCAGAATAGCCACGCACTCGGTGATCAGCACTGGCAGCAGAATCAGCAACGCGCCATTGACGCCCACCGCAGCCAGGTCCTGACGCCCCAAAAGCACCAGGCCAATCTGCGCCACCAGCCCGCCGACAATCGCCAGCGGCCAATCGAGCAGCAGCGTGACCGCGGTCATGCCGATGAAGTGATACGACACGCCGGTGTCGAAATCCCTGCGCACCAGCCACAGCAGAAACAGCGCGAACACCGTGCCGAACAGCAAGTGCTGCCGGCGACTGTCGCTGAACAGCTCAACCCATGGCGCACGCATGATCGCCCAGAGCAACACCGGCAGATAAATCAGCCAGCCGAGCGTCAGGCTTGCCGTTGAAAGCAGTTCGGCACCGATCATGATTCCCTCACCTGCTACTCGACACGCTTTTTTGTAGGAGCTGCCGAAGGCTGCGATCTTTTGATCTTGTTTATAAAAGCAAAAGATCGCAGCCTTCGGCAGCTCCTACAAGGGCGCAATCGCGCGACGTTTATGTCTGAGCCGATGCAAAGCTATCTGCTTGTCGCATTTGGACGCTAAGCTTGGCCTTATGGATGATTCAGATTATTTACGCCTGCTGACCATCGCGGCCGAGCAGGCCAATGCGTTCCTGTCCAATGCCCGCAAATGGGAGCGTGAGCGTTGGGTCTGCCAGCGCCTGCTGCAAGGTCTGAACATCCCCTACCGCGCCGACGAATTCGCCCCGGCCGGTGAGCCGCCGGACGTGCTGTTTCGCGATGCCAATTTCGAAGTTTTTTTCGTCCTCGATGAAGGCCGACGCCTCAATGACGAATGGCGCGACGAGTTGCAGCGTCGGCGCAGTGCGTTCTCCCTGAGCCAACTGGTGCGCCGCGAAGCGAAGCCAAAACGCATCCCGGCCAATGAATTTCTCCTGCGTCTGGCGCCAACCCTGCGCAAGAAGGCGCACAACTACAAGGAACGCGGCATGGATCTGGGTGAGCTGGACATCATCGCCTTCGCCAGCCTCAAGCGCGAAGTGCTCGACCTCAACAGTCATTTCCCGCCACCGACCGAATACCTGCGCCAGGGCTGGCGCTCGCTGTCGCTGGTCGGCCCGACATTCGCCCGCGTGCTGTTCGCCCACCCCGACGCACCGGACTTTCTGCGCAGTAACCTCGGCCGCAGCATTGTGTTCGACGTGGGCATCAGCCTGTGACGCCGCTGCAGCAGTTGATCGCCGAGGTTCCGCAAACCGGTCGTGTGCGCTGGATCGGCGTGCGTCCAGAATCCCGTGGGCCGATGCTTGGGCTCGACGCGGTCGAGGCGCGGCTGGAAGCCGGGCTCACCGGCGACCACGCCCGCCCGGGCATTCGCAACGCGCGACAGGTGACGCTGATTCAGTGGGAGCATCTGGCGGTGATCAACGCACTGATGGGCCGCCCCGATGACGAGCCGATCCGACCTGAAGATCTGCGGCGCAATCTCGTTATAAGCGGAATCAATTTGTTTAGCCTGAAGGGGCGGCGCTTTCGCATCGGGCAGGCGATACTCGAAACCACTGGCTGGTGTCAGCCCTGTGCACGTTTGCAGAACAATCTCGGCCCGGGCACTTTTCAAGCCGTGCGCGGGCATGGCGGGATCACCGCCCGGGTGTTGCAAAGCGGCATCATTCGCCTCGACGATAGCGTGTGCGTCGAACCGGTTCCGGACAGCGGCTACGCTGCGTTCAATCCGGGATGAAAACCGCTGTAGCCTGTGCTCATTCAGTAACGTCTACCTGACGAGGCAAATATGACCAGCCGCCTGAACCCCGAAGACCAAAAGCATGTCGAAGAGTACCTGCAATTGTCCCAACACCGTGTCGAGCGCCGGCCTTTCCGGCCGTGGATGCTCCTGGTGCTGGTGCTGGCAGTGACCATTGGTCTGGGCCTGTTGAGCCGATTTATCAGTTACCTGACGCTATGAGCCGCCTCGCGCTCGCTCGGGTAACCGCACCGATTTCCTTTAAAAACCTTGCGAGTTATCCCTATGTCCCATCGTATTGTCATTGTCGGCGGCGGCGCCGGCGGTCTGGAGTTGGCTACCCGTCTGGGTAAGACTCTGGGCAAGCGCGGCACGGCCAGCGTCATGCTGGTCGACGCGAACCTGACCCACATCTGGAAACCGCTGCTGCACGAAGTAGCCGCCGGTTCCCTGAACTCCTCCGAAGACGAACTCAACTATGTCGCCCAGGCGAAATGGAACCACTTCGAGTTCCAGCTTGGGCGCATGAGCGGGCTCGATCGCGCGCAGAAGAAAATCCAGCTGGCCGCAACTTATGACGAAAACGGCGTCGAGCTGGTGCCGGCGCGTGAAGTGGCTTATGACTCGCTGGTGATCAGCGTCGGCAGCACCACCAACGATTTCGGCACCCAGGGCGCGGCGCAGCATTGCCTGTTCCTCGATACACGCAAACAGGCCGAGCGCTTCCACCAGCAATTGCTCAACCATTATCTGCGCGCCCACGCCGGGCAGACCGACGTGGTCGAGCAGATCAGCGTGGCCATCGTCGGCGCTGGCGCCACCGGCGTCGAACTGGCGGCCGAGCTGCACAACGCCGCCCATGAATTGGCCGCGTATGGTCTGGACCGGATCAAACCGGAAAACATGCACATCACTTTGATCGAAGCAGGCCCACGGGTGCTGCCTGCCCTGCCGGAGCGCATCAGCGGGCCGGTGCACAAGACCCTGGAGAAGCTCGGGGTCAATGTGATGACCAACGCAGCAGTCAGCGAAGTGACTGCCGACAGCCTGATCACCGCCGATGGCAACGAGATCAAGGCCAGCCTGAAAGTCTGGGCTGCCGGCATCCGCGCACCGGGTTTCCTCAAGGACATCGACGGTCTGGAAACCAACCGCATCAATCAGCTGCAAGTGTTGCCGACTCTGCAAACCACGCGCGACGAAAACATCTTTGCCTTCGGTGACTGCGCGGCGTGCCCGCAACCGGGCACTGATCGCAACGTCCCACCACGGGCACAAGCGGCGCATCAACAGGCGTCGCTGCTGGCCAAGTCGCTGAAACTGCGCATCGAAGGCAAGACCCTGCCGGAGTACAAGTACACCGACTACGGCTCGCTGATTTCACTGTCGCGTTTTTCTGCTGTGGGTAACTTGATGGGCAACCTGACCGGTAGCGTCATGCTCGAAGGCTGGCTGGCGCGGATGTTCTATGTGTCGCTGTACCGTATGCACCAGATGGCACTGTACGGCCCGTTCCGCACGGCGATGCTGATGCTGGGCAGCAAGATTGGTCGTGGCACCGAACCGCGTCTGAAACTGCACTAAAGCGCCAACCTGTGGGAGCGAGCTTGCTCGCGAAAGCGGTGGGTCAGTCAACACTGTCGTTGAATGATTCGGCCGCTTCGCGAGCAAGCTCGCTCCCACATTGTTTCGTGTTGTGCGCAAATCAGTAGGCGAAGGCCTGCAATGAATCGCTGTTCATCAGAGCTGGAACCGCCGCACCATGCCCTGCAGCGCATTGGCCAGTTGCGACAGTTCGTGGCTCGATGCGCTGGTCTGATCAGCCC
>NZ_RAZO01000269.1:0-4953 GCF_004307535.1 Pseudomonas sp. Sample_9 | reverse complement strand
CGTCTTTACCGAAGCTTTACGCTGCGCTGACCGCCGCTGACCTTGATCTGCGTAATCTGCACTCATCCGGAACGTACCGGGAACGAGACAAGGAGATACACCATGCGCAAGACTCTTATCGCTCTGATGTTCGCTGCCGCTCTGCCAACCGTGGCCATGGCCATGCCGCAGGATGGCGGTCCGCTCGGTGGTCCGCTGGATGGCCCGCGCCACGGTGGTCAGATGCACGGCGGCATGCACGGCAAAGGTCCGTACAGCCAGCTCGACCTGACCCGCGAACAACGCGAGCAGATTCGCAAGATCATGGGCGAGCAGATGCACGAGCGTAAGCAGGTGGTCGACAAGTACCTGGAGAAACTCTCGCCGGCCGACCAGAAAGCCATGAAGGACGAGATCGCGGCCAACCACAAGAAAGCCGAGTCCGATGTCCGTGCATTGCTGAAACCTGAGCAACAAAAGCAATTCGACGAAATCCAGAAGAAACGCGCCGAACGCCGTGCCGAATGGGCCGAGTTCAAGGCCTGGAAAGCGCAGCAGGCGCAAAAGGCGCAATAATGGCTTGACCCTGGGCCCGACGACTCAACTCGTCGGGCCTGTTCCATTCAAATCGAATGTGGGAGCGAGCCTGCTCGCGAAGGCGGTGTATCAGCCAGCGATGAATTGACTGACACTACGCCTTCGCGAGCAGGCTCGCTCCCACATTTAAACGATCTGATTTTCGAGGAATTTCTGTGCGTTCACTGTTCTGGCGGATTCTTGCGAGCTTCTGGCTGGCCATCGCTCTGGTAGCCGGGCTGTCGATTCTGCTCGGGCACATGCTCAATCAGGACGCGTGGATTCTCAGCCGCCATCCCGGCCTCAACACGCTGGCGGCGGAATGGACGCAGACTTACGAAACCCAAGGCGAGGAAGCCGCGCAGGACATTCTCGAACAACGCAAACGCCAGTATCACATCGACGTTCAAGTGCTCAACGAAACCGGCGATCCGGTGGTGCGTGGCACCTTCCCGCGCCGCGCCGCAGCATTCGAAGCGCGGCAGAACAACGATGACCGCCGCCTGCCATGGCGGCGTCTGACCGACGAAATCACCAGTGAAAAAACCGGTGACACCTACCTGTTTATCTACCGCATCCCACACCCGGAACTCGACGCCTGGCACCGCGAAAGCCTGCTCTGGCCGCTGAGTGCGCTGGGCATCGCGCTGGTGGTGCTGACCCTGTTCAGTTTGCTCGTGACTTTCTCCATCACCCGCCCACTGAGTCGCTTGCGCGGCGCGGTGCATGATCTGGGGCAGACCACATATCAGCAGAACAGTCTGGCGAAACTGGCCAACCGCCGCGATGAATTCGGCGTGCTGGCCACCGATTTCAACCGCATGGGCGCGCGCCTGCAAAGCCTGATCGGCAGTCAGCGCCAGCTGCTGCGCGATGTCTCCCATGAACTGCGCTCACCACTGGCGCGCCTGCGCATCGCGCTGGCTTTGGCCGAGCGCGCCAACCCCGAAGAGCGCGAAAAACTGTGGCCACGGCTGACCCGCGAATGCGATCGGCTGGAGGCGTTGATCAGTGAAATTCTGGTACTGGCACGAGTCGATGCCGACAACGCCAGCGCTGAAGAAGTGGACCTGAATGCGTTGCTCGCCGCGCTGCAAAAGGATGCGCAGCTCAGCTCGCCCGAGCAGACCGTACGCCTGCAAGCCGAGCCGCAGCTGAATCTCAAAGGCTGGCCGACGATGATCGAACGCGCCGTGGATAACCTGCTGCGCAACGCCCAGCGCTTCAACCCGAGCGATCAGCCGATCGAATTGCAGGCTGCGCGGCAGGGAGAGCGGATTGTCATCAGCGTGCGCGACCATGGGCCAGGGGTGCAGACCGAACATCTGAGTCAGTTGGGCGAACCGTTCTACCGGGCGCCGGGGCAGACCACTGCCGGGCATGGCCTGGGGCTGGCGATTGCCAAACGCGCGGCGGAACGGCATGGCGGCACGCTGACGCTGGCCAATCATCCGCAGGGCGGCTTTGTGGCGAGTCTGGAATTGCCGTTGGTGCCGGGAGTAATCGTCCAGCCCTGAAAAGCCCCTCACCCCAACCCTCTCCCGGAGGGAGAGGGGGCCGACCGGGTTGTCTGCCGTTGTGCATCGACCTTATGGATTCGCAGAAACTAGACATCCGGTATCCCGACTCTGGATTCAGCGAAGGTCGCTCAGGTCGGTGTAACTCCAAAGCATCCCCCAATCAGTCCCCTCTCCCTCTGGGAGAGGGTTAGGGTGAGGGGCTTTTGATCTTCAGGCTTTACCGGGCCAGGCGCTGACGAACTCAGCCAGATCAACCTTCTCCGCCACGCGCGGCTCTTTCTGCGGCGTGCCGAGATAGAGAAACGCGATCACCTCCTCGCCTTCCACCAGCCCCAAACCTTCAGCCACATGCTTCGAGTACGCCAGATCCCCGGTGCGCCACACGGCGCCAATCCCCTGCGCGTACGCCGCCAGCAAGATCCCGTGAGCCGCACAGCCGGCCGTGAGCAGTTGCTCGGCCTTCGGGTATTTCACGTGTTCCTGCAATTTCGCGATGACCACAACCACCAGCGGCGCGCGCAGCGGACCATTGCGGGCCTTGTCGATCATCGCTTCGGTGACTTCGCCGCCCTGCTGGCGCGCCGCCTCGGCCAGCAACTCGCCCATTTGCTCACGCGCTGCGCCTTCGACGGTCAAAAAGCGGTACGGCTGCAAATGGCCGTGATCCGGTGCACGCAAGGCCGCGCCGAACAGGGCTTCGCGCTGCTCGGCGGTGGGGGCCGGTTCGACCAGTCGGGGAACGGAAACACGGTTGAGCAACGCGTCGAGAGCCTGCATCGGCCACCTCCTTTGAAAAATGTGCGGCTATTCTAGCTTCATCTGCGCAGCGCCTGCCGGTTTACATGCCTTGCCCCGCAGGTAGAATGGCGCCCTTCTCCCACCAGCCCGAGCGGATTTCATGGCGTTGCCGACCTTACGGATCATTGGTTTCATCATCGGCATCTTCCTGATCACCCTGGCTGTGGCCATGGTCGTGCCGATGGCCACGCTGGTGATTTTCGAGCGCACCAGCGACCTGCCGTCGTTCCTCTGGGCGAGCATGATCACCTTTGTCGCCGGCCTCGCTCTGGTGATACCCGGCAGACCCGAACACATCCACCTGCGCCCGCGCGACATGTATCTGCTGACGGTCAGCAGCTGGCTGGTGGTGTGCATTTTCGCCGCGCTGCCGTTTCTGCTGACCCAGCACATCAGCTACACCGACTCGTTCTTCGAAAGCATGTCCGGCATCACCGCCACCGGTTCCACCGTGCTCAACGGCCTGGACAACATGTCGCCGGGGATTCTGATGTGGCGGTCGCTGCTGCACTGGATCGGCGGCATCGGCTTCATCGGCATGGCGGTGGCGATTCTGCCGCTGCTGCGCATCGGTGGCATGCGTCTGTTCCAGACCGAATCCTCGGACCGCTCGGAGAAGGTCATGCCGCGTTCGCACATGGTGGCGCGGTTGATTGTGGCGGCCTACGTCGGCATCACCATTCTCGGCAGTCTGGCGTTCTGGTGGGCCGGGATGAGCCCGTTCGATGCGATCAACCACGCGATGTCGGCGATTTCCACCGGTGGTTTCTCGACCTCCGACCAGTCGCTGGCCAAATGGACGCAACCGGCGGTGCACTGGGTGGCCATCGTCATCATGATCCTCGGCAGTCTGCCGTTCACCCTGTACGTGGCGACGCTGCGCGGCAACCGCCGGGCGTTGATCAAGGATCAACAGGTGCAGGGTTTGCTGGCGATGTTGCTGGTGACCTGGCTGGTGCTCGGCACCTGGTACTGGTGGACCACCAAGCTGCATTGGCTGGAAGCGCTGCGGCATGTGGCGCTGAACGTGACCTCGGTAGTCACTACCACCGGTTTCGCCCTCGGCGACTACAGCCTGTGGGGCAACTTCTCGCTGATGCTGTTTTTCTATCTGGGCTTTGTCGGCGGTTGCTCAGGTTCGACCGCAGGCGGGATCAAGATTTTCCGTTTCCAGGTCGCCTACATCCTGCTCAAGGCCAACCTCAATCAGCTGATCCACCCGCGCGCGGTGATCAAGCAGAAGTACAACGGTCACCGCCTCGACGAAGAAATTGTCCGTTCGATCCTGACCTTCTCGTTTTTCTTCGCCATCACCATCTGCGTGATCGCCCTGCTGCTGTCGCTGCTCGGAGTCGACTGGATGACCGCACTGACCGGCGCCGCCAGCACCGTGTCCGGCGTCGGCCCGGGTCTGGGCGAAACCATCGGCCCGGCCGGCAACTTCGCGACCCTGCCGGATGCGGCGAAATGGATTCTGTCGTTCGGCATGCTGCTCGGCCGACTGGAGATCATTACGGTGTTTGTGCTGTGTATTCCGGCGTTCTGGCGTCATTGACCGCGTCCGGCACCTGCGTCAGGCGCAAGCGGTATTCGCCGGGTGTGGTGTCGAACCAGCGGCGAAACGCGCGGAAGAAGTTGCTCGGGTCGGCAAAGCCCAACAGGTAAGCGATTTCCAGCAAGGTCATGCTCGGTTGCGCCAGATATTGCTCGGCCAGCTCGCGCCGGGTGTCGTCGAGCAACTGCTGAAAACTGGTGCCCTCCTCCTGCAAGCGCCGCTGCAACGTACGCTGCGACAGGTGCAGCGTCTGCGCCACGGTGTCACGCTTGGGCTCGCCCTGGGGCAGCAAACGACACAGCACCTGACGTGCCCGGTGCGTCACGCGACTTTCGGAAAACCGCGCCAGATATTCCCCGGCAAAGCGATCATGCAACAGCGCCATGGCTTCATTGGCGGTCGGCAGCGGCGCCTCCATATCGGCACGTTCGAAGATCAACGCATCGTAAGGCGCGTTGAACACCAGCGGTGCGTGAAAGGCTTCTTTATAGGGTTGCAGGTTTGTCGGCTGATCGCCCTGAACCA
>NZ_RAZO01000095.1:0-5054 GCF_004307535.1 Pseudomonas sp. Sample_9 | reverse complement strand
GACCCAGGGAGGGTCGCATCATGACGTGCCGGATCATCATAGCCGACGATCACCCACTGTTTCGCGAAGCGATGTTGCGCACTGTGCAGCGCTTGCTGCCGAGTGCGGATACCGAAGAAGCCGGCGACTTCGACGCTGTGCTGGGGCTGTTGGCGCTGGATAACGAGCCGGACACGTTGATGCTCGATCTGCGTTTTCCCGGGCTGACCTGCATCAGCCAGCTCGCCGACTTGCGCCAACGATTGCCGCGCACCACGCTGATCGTGGTGTCGATGGTCGACGATCAAGCGCTGATCAGTGAAGTCATGGCGGCGGGCATTGACGGTTTTATCGGCAAGAACATTGCGCCGGATGAAATCGGCCAGGCGATTCTGGCGATCCGCAATGGTGAAGTGCTGGTGAAGTCAGCGCCGTCCGGCCTGTTGCCGCTGGAAACTGCGACGACGCTGACGCCGCGTCAACAAGACGTGCTGCGTTTGATCGCGCAAGGCAAAACCAACAAGGAAATCGCTCGTGAACTGGATATCTCCCCGTTCACGGTACGCATCCATGTGTCCTCGTTGTTGCGTACGCTGGATGTGCCGACGCGGGCGGCCGCGGCAGTAAAGTTTTCCGCAGGATTCTGAGGCTCAGCCGTGCAGCCCCGGCTCTTGGATATTGGCCTGATTGGCTTACTGGCGATCGGTATAGATCGCGTCACTGGTGAGTGGTAAAGCCAGCAATGTCGCCTTGGCTCAAGCATTGAACACAGGCGTAGTAAAGGCAGCCGTCGCCCCAGGGTTTGACCAACGTGCTGACCGACGGCGTGGTGGCGTTGTCGCTGTATCTGGAGGTGACCGCACCGGCGGCGTTGTAATTGCGTGACTCGATGTCCTGGGTTGATGCCGCAGGTTCCAGCATGATTCAGACAGGCCTGTTTCGCCTGCCTGTAAAGATTCAACGGGCCAGAGGAGCCACTCGGCTAATCGCGCCAATCACGCAAAATCTGCTTTGGGCATTTGGCAGTCCGGGCATAGCCAGTCTTCATGAACGTCTTGCCAGGCCGTACCGGGCGCAATTCCGTTTTCCGGATCTCCGGTCGCCGGATCGTATTCGTAACCGCAAACGGTGCAGGTTTTAGTCTGTTCTTGCGTCAACATCATCAATCTCCTTCTGTTTAAAGTGCGACGGTTGAAATCAGGCCGGCAGCGCCAAGGATGAAGCCAATCAATGCGCCGCGTTGCGGCAACTCGCGGAGCATGGCGTAGATCACAATAGGCTCCAGCACCAGCAACAACGTCAATGAAGCGACCGTTACCACCCAGATATTCCCGGTACCTTGATAGCCGAGCCAATAAGCCAGAACCAAACTGATCCCGGCTATGCATATCAAGAACATCGGTTTGATGAACATGCCGGGGGTTTCCATGACCTTGCCCGGAAGCTTGGAGGCGTAGACCTCACTGTAGATTGTCAGTATCTCGCCAAAGACCATCAGCAAAAGAGCGATGATTATGTAATGTTCTTTTTTCACAAAGATCTCTTCTGCAGGATTGACAGGATTTCATTGATAACAATTTCGCCTACTTCGTCGCTGTCCAACTGAAAATGTGGGCCATCGTGGTCAAACAGAAACGTGTTTTTGTACTCTGCACCTTCAAAGCCACCAATTTTTCGCAGTATGCTCTCCGCCCGATCAAGCTTATCGGCGTGAAAGGTCTTTAAAATTTTTATCGCATTGCCAAAATGAATGGCTTCGTCGGCGATCAGGTTCTTGATCCACAAGTTGAATCCGGGATGGCCGAAGTCCTGGTAAAAGGTGTCTTTCTTGTACGTTTTCACCGAAACGTATTCGTCGTAAGCGAATAACAGGAGCAGATTGAATTCACTGGCAAGTATGTCTTCAAGCCCTGTGAAATCGCCAACACGACCTTTCAGGTAATTGATGAGTTCACGTTCGTCAGCGCCAAAGACCAGCCGGTTCAGCTCGAAGAATCCGTCCGCGTGATTGCGCTCATCGGCATACCAGAAATCCAGGTACTGAACGAAATAAGGGGAAAATTCTCTACGCCGGGTGTACAAAAAATTATAGAGATTCACAGAGTCGTATTCAGACACAAGATCGGCCATAAAAAACGCCTTAAAAGACTGATCGATGCCAGGATTGATCCATCCACTGGTAGCGACATCTTCGAAAATAGCCCTTGAACTCCAGTTACGCTTTTTCAAGAAAGCCGCTTCCATGCTATTTCTCTCCCGATTTCATGCAGTCATTCACTGAATTTTTTTACAATTGCCGGAATAATCATGTCCTTGATTTCCTGCCGGGAAATCGGGAAATCCGGCGCGTTATGATCCAAAACGAATGTTCCGGTGTAACTGGGCTTCTCGAAATCAATTTGAAAAATCTCCTCGAGTATCGCAGGCACTTCCTGAATTCTTCGCGGATACAATTCCCTGGCTTTTTTTACGAAGGCGAAGAAGTGCGTTACTTCGTCTTTTTTGGTTTTACGTATCCATGCCGACAACTGTTCCGAATTGAAGTTATCGTAGCTTGCGATGCTGCGATGATAAACGTGCGTCGTGATGATCTCGTCATAAGCAAGAGTCACCAACAGCTTTAGCGGATCAGCCGCAATGTTATCGACAATGCTGAAGTCCGGCTTGCGCAGCTCAACACTCAGTGAAACTTCATCAAAAGGAATAGCCGAATACGAAGCATAAATAAGCGCAAAACCGTAGGCATGGTCAATTTCATCTTTCAACCAAGGATTGAGCACGTCTTCGAGGGATTTGAAGACCTCTGGATAATTACCTTCCAGATACCAGTACAACCGGCGCGCGTCATATTCTGTGATTACCGAATCGAAAAATATCTCCCTCCATTCCTCGCGCTCCGACTCGTTCAGTTCCACTGCGGGAAAGCTGAATCCAGACAAGACTGCGGAAGCATCGGGAGTGGTGCGCGTGATCGCGCCGGTTGCCATCGACATACATTCTTCCTTGATAGATTGAACAAGAACCTGGAAAACACTCAGACCAGAAAATTGCCAAACAACAGTGCATCAGTGGCGGCATCCGGTCGCCATTCGGTCTGCTGAAAAACAATCGGCTGCCAGTACTTTTCAACGATTCCGTAGATGAACTCCCAGTCCAGATATTCACTTTCCAGAATTCCGGCCCGAGGATTGGCCTGCGCCCACGCCATTCCAGCGACAATACTGGACACCACCTGCAGACTCGTGGCGCTGTTGTATTTGGCCATCTTGCGTGCCTTGCCAATGGACAGATTCGAGCCCATCCACACTGACGGATACTTGTCACTGATCAGAAACACGCCCAGTTCATCGATACCGGAAACAATGCCGTCTTTTAGTACCTCCTTGGTTAACACCCGCTGTTCATTTCCATTGTCCAGCAGGGACATTGAAGCCACGGCCTGATCACAGGGGTGGTATGCGTAATAAACGGTAGGGCGATAGCGGGGGTTATCGCCATCGCCTACGTTCAGATATTCGGCAATCGACAGCGACTCATTGTGGGTCAACAGGTAACCGGAAAAGTCCAGATAGTTCGGAGACCAGCTTCTGACTCTGACCTCACGCCCTTGCTCACTCATGGCTATCGCGTAATCGTTGCGAATCGCCGCTTCAGGCAATCTGACCTCATGACTGCCCCAGCCCAGTTCTGCTGGCTGCAGGCATTCGGTAATCAAACCGTCCACCGACCAAGTGCACATGAAGTGCTGTTCCGGACGCTGATCTCCGCAGACTTGAGTATCGCGCTCGGATATCTGGATGACCCTGATACCCAAGCGCTCGGCCAGTTCAGCCCAATCTTCGCGATCCCCGGTTTTATAAGCAACGTCATTGACCGCGGCCATTTGCGTCAATGCTTTTTTCAGCAACACGGAAATGAATCCCGGATTGGCACCGTGAGCGACAACAGCCGTTGCACCATCAGGGCGTTGCTGTTTTGTAAAACGCTTGAGACCCTCCCGCAAAGCAAAATTGCTGGTCAGGCCTGATTCGACTTCGGCTGTGTATTCCCAAGGTTCGATGCAAGTATCCAAATACAGTGCATCGTGCCTCTGAGCCAACATTATCAATGATTGAGTGGAGACCGAAACAGCCAGATTCAACAAAAAAACCTGGTCATTCAGAAAAGGCCCTATAACCTCTTCAAAGTTATGCGGGGTAATCAGTTTCTTTATCAAAGTCGCTGAATATTCTTGCGCAATGGCCTGTTTGGAGACGTCCAGATCTTTATCAAAGATTACAACATCGACCTGAAAACGTTCATTAATCAGGGGCAGCAAGGCCTGGGCAATGCTACCAAATCCGACAATGACAATCCGACTTATAGTTTGCATACGTAGAGTCCTTTACGTAAATCCTATTCACATACAGGCGCGCGGTCGCGAAGTACCAATATTGCAAAAACTATCGACACTCGGCAGTCGATAATCGCTGAGTCTGCGACTGACCACTATAGGTTGATGTCTGCGAAGACGATGTCCTTATAACTCTCGTAGTACCAAGCTTCATGCCCGGTATCCATGCTTGCGAAGATTGGATCCTAAACAGCCGACTGCGGCATGGCAACCCCAAAACAAGAATATTTTTGAGCGTTTTTCGCGGACAAAATGCTTGTTCTCAAACCTGACAATCACTAACTAATTGATAAAAATCAATTAAACCCGATAAGACCGTTGCATCACTTCCGTGAACAACCTCACCTCGGTAGCCGCTGGAGCTGCGATGCTTCGATTCGTTATGTCCACACATGTGCTCTGGACTAAGGGTCAACCTGCGCCATCAGCTCCGGCACCGACTCCGGCCGCTTGGCATAGCGCTGCGCCAGCACGGCGCAGACCATTAGCTGAATCTGGTGAAACAGCATCAGCGGCAGAATCAGCACGCCGATAGTGCTGCCGGCAAACAGTACCTGCGCCATCGGCACGCCGGTGGCCAAGCTCTTTTTCGAGCCGCAGAACAGAATGGTGATGCGGTCTTCCTGGTTGAAGCCGAACGCTTTGCTCAACAGAATTGATGCCACCAGAACCAACGTCAGCA
>NZ_RAZO01000022.1:0-5072 GCF_004307535.1 Pseudomonas sp. Sample_9 | reverse complement strand
TGTGGGAGCACACCCCCCTGCCACAATTTTGCTCTGGTCATTCGTCTCCCGGCGCCAGCAGCAGATTGGGTGCCAGACGCTGATAACCGTCCTGGGCCAGGCGCATGTCCAGCAGCAAACTGCCGAGATCTGCCGACAACGCCTCGGCTTCGGCATCGTTCTCAAGATAGAGCAATTTCAGGTAGCTGTTGCAGCTGGGGCAGACTTCGGCGCGCAGCGGGGCCTGTTCGGCGCTGTGCCGATCGTCTTCCTGGCTCAGGTACTCGAGGCCTTTGCTCTGCTCGCAATACACGCACTTGACCCGCACCACGTGCCATTCGCAGGCACACAGCGAACACACCAGATAGCGCAAACCGTTGTGCTTGCCGCGATGGCGAATGACCCCGGCCATGGCCGGTGAACCACAGGCCGGGCATTGGCTGAGGCTGTCACCGGGTTTGAGTTGCAGTTGCGGCACGCTCAGCAGCCAGTGGCTCCAGGCGGTTTGCAGCGCGGCGCCGAGAAACGGCACCAGCGCCGCTGGGACTAGCGAGTATTGCCCACTGACCAGCGCCACCGCCCACGCGCGCAACTGGCCGGGACTGGCGGCGCGCAGCGTGTCCAGCGCGTCGACCACCGCAGGCTGATCCGCTGGCACATAGCCCTGCAGCAAAGCATCCAGCCACGGCTGCCAAGCATCCTCTCGCACCAAGGTGTCTGCGGCGAACGGCGGCAGACCATGCTGCTGACAGGCTTCGAAACGCTGCGCATCAAACGGCGCGGTCAGCGGCGGATCGTCGAAGACCTGCTGCTGCGCCCGGCACAACCCGGCCATCAGCCGCAGATAATCCGCCAACCCGTTGCCCTCGGCCAGACGCTCAAGCCGCTCTGCACGCAGGGCAAACAGGTTACGTGGTGGCAGGTACAGAAACGGCGGCGAACTGGCCGCCGCCTCGATTTCCCCAGGTTCAAGAATGCTTGGCAAAAGTCAGCCCTTTTTCGTCAGCGGTCGCTCGGGCAGGTCCCGAGGCTGTTCGTCGCGGGTCACCTCGCGGTACCACAGTTCATGGTGTTTCTTCGCCCACGGCCGGCTGACCCAGCCATGCAGCATGGCGTCGACCGAACCCTTGATCCATAAACCGGCGTAGATGTGCACGATGATGCTCAGCACCAGCACAAACCCGGCCAGCGCATGCAACAGCATGGCCCAGCGGATCGTGGTGATACCGAAATACGCGCTGAACCATGCGCGCCAGATCACCAGCCCGGTGAACAGCAACCCCAGCATGCACAGCAGTAAAGTCCAGAACAGCAACTTCTGCCCGGCGTTGTATTTACCCACCGGCGGCACGCTTTCTTCGTCGTTGACCATCACCCGATTGATCCGCCGCAGCCACTGGCGGTCATTGGCGATAAAGAAATTGGTGCGCCAGAAGCTGAACACCAAGCCGAGGAACAGCACGAACATGGCGATGCCCATGTACGGGTGCAGGATCCGCGTCCAGGTGCCGCCGCCGAACAGGTTACTCAGCCAGAACAGCGACGGATGAAACAACGCCAGCCCGGACAACCCGGCCATGAAAAACAGGATCGCCACCAGCCAGTGATTGGTGCGCTGGTTGGCGCTGTAACGCAGGATCGTCTTGTTGCTCATGGCCGCTCCTCCCCGCGTGGATCGAAGGTGTGCACCGCCGGGTCGACCACGTGCACCGAGGTGTCGGGTGGCGTCGGATGCTCGTCCTCCTCGACGCGATTCGGCCCGATGCGCACGTAGTGGAAGAACCCGGCCAGCACCGCCGCGCCCATCGCCAGCAGGCCGAGGGGTTTGCTGATGCCTTTCCACAAACCCACCAGCGGACTGATTGCGGGATGGTCCGGCAAACCGGCGTAGATTTTCGGCGTATCGGCGTGGTGCAGCACGTACATGACGTGGGTGCCGCCAACCCCGGCCGGGTCGTACAGACCGGCGTTTTCAAAACCACGGCTTTTCAGATCGACGATGCGCTCGGCGGCGTGTTCCTTCATGTCTTCCTTGGTGCCGAAAACGATGGCGCCGGTCGGGCAGGTTTTCACGCAGGCCGGCTCCAGCCCGACCGCGACCCGATCGGAACACAGTGTGCATTTGTAGGCCTTGTGATCCTTCTGCGAAATGCGCGGAATGTTGAACGGGCAACCGGTGATGCAATAGCCACAACCGATGCAGTGATCCTGATCGAAATCGACGATGCCGTTGGCATGCTGAATGATCGCCCCAGGGCTTGGGCACGCGGCCAGGCAACCGGGCTCGGCGCAGTGCATGCAGCCGTCCTTGCGGATCAGCCATTCGAGGTTGCCGGCGTCGGTTTCGTGCTCGGTGAAGCGCATCAGCGTCCATGAATCCGCCGTCAGATCCTGCGGATTGTCGTAGGTGCCGTGGTTGTGGCCAACCTCGTCGCGCAGCTCGTTCCATTCCGAGCAGGCGACCTGGCAGGCCTTGCAGCCGATGCATTTGGTCGTGTCGATCAGCTTGGCAACGCCCTGCTGGGTCCTAACCGACGGCGGCGCAGTGGTGGTGGCCGAGCGGGCAATGATGTCTTGGCTGGCCATTTACAGTTTCTCCACGTTGACCAGGAATGACTTGGATTCCGGGGTCTGAGTGTTGCCATCGCCGAGGAACGGCACCAGGGTGTTGGTCAGGTAACCGTGACGCGTCAGGCCGGTGAAACCCCAGTGCAGCGGGATGCCGATCTGATGCACGACCTGGCCGTTGACCTGCAGCGGCCGGATCCGTTTGGTCACCACCGCCACCGCTTCGATAAAGCCGCGTTTGCAGCTGACCCGCACGCGATCACCGGCAGCAATGCCCTTCTCGTTCGCCAGCACTTCGCCGATCTCCACGAACTGCTCGGGCTGAGCGATCGCGTTCAACTTGCAGTGCTTGCTCCAGAAGTGGAAATGCTCGGTGAGCCGGTAACTGGTGCCGGCGTAGGGGAAGTCCTTGGCTTCGCCGAGGGTTTCCCAGACCGAATCAAAGATCCGCGCCGCCGGGTTGCTGGTCGCCTTCTTGTTCTGCGGGTGCAGCGGGTTGATGCCGATCGGCGTTTCGAACGGCTCGTAGTGCTCAGGGAATGGCCCTTCGTTCATCTTGTCGACGGCGAAGAACCGCGCGACGCCTTCGGGGTTCATGATGAACGGATTCATCCCGGCTTCCGGCGGCACGTCGGCCTTGTAGTCCGGCACATCGGTGCCGGTCCAGGCCTTGCCGTTCCACCACACCAGCCGCTTTTTTGGGTCCCACGGTTTGCCCGCCGGGTCCGCCGAAGCACGGTTGTAGAGAATCCGCCGATTGGCCGGCCACGCCCACGCCCAGCCCTGATGCTGGTGCATGCCGTACGGGTCGGCATTGTCGCGACGGGCCATCTGATTGCCGGCCTCGGTCCAGCTGCCGGCGAAAATCCAGCAACCGGACGCGGTGCTGCCGTCATCCTTGAGCAAGCCGAAGCCGGCCAGTTGCGTGCCGGCCTTCACAGTGACGCCGCCGGCATCGGTGAAATCGCTGACGGCGGTGCCGTTGATCTCCCGCGCCAGTTCTTCCGGCGAAGGCTCGTCGGGGATCTTGTACGGCCACGACAGTTTCAGCAGCGGATCAGGAAACTTGCCGCCCTCGGTCTGATAACGCTGGCGCAGGCGCAGGAACAGTTCGCTCATGATGCGAATGTCGGTCTGCGCTTCACCGGGGCCATCGGCGCCTTTCCAGTGCCATTGCAGCCAGCGGCTGCTGTTGACCAGCGAGCCGTCCTCTTCGGCAAAACAGGTGGTCGGCAGGCGAATGACTTCGGTCTGTATTTCGGCGGTTTTCACGTCGTTGTACGGCCCGACGTTCTGCCAGAACTCCGAGGTTTCCGTGGCCAGCGGGTCCATTACCACCAACCACTTGAGCTTGGCCAACGCGCCCATCACGCGGTTTTTGTCCGGCAACGCGGCGATCGGATTGAAGCCTTGGCAGAAGTAGCCGTTGACCTTGCCCTGGCTCATCAGGTCGAACATTTTCAGCACGTCGTAGTTGGGGATGTCGAGCTTCGGCAAATGGTCGAACAGCCAGTTGTTCTCGGCGGTGGCATTGGCGCCGTACCAGGATTTCATCAGGCTGACGTGGAATTTGCTGTAGTTCTGCCAATACGAGAGCTGCCCCGGTCTGAGCGGAACCTGCGTGCGTTTGAAGATGAACTGACCGTAGTCCTGCTCGCTGTCGCTGGGCAGCGTGAGGTAGCCGGGCAAGGCGTTGGACAGCAGGCCAAGGTCGGTCAGCCCCTGAATGTTCGAGTGCCCGCGCAGCGCATTGACGCCACCGCCGGGCATGCCGACGTTGCCCAACAGCAGTTGCACCATCGCCGCGCTGCGGATGATCTGCGCGCCGATCGAGTGCTGCGTCCAGCCGAGGGCATAGAGAATCGTCATGGTCTTGCCCGGCGTCGAGCAGGTGGCGATCTCTTCCCAGATTGTCTGCATGGCGTCGACCGGCATGCCGCAGATCTGGCTGGCCAGGTCGATGTTGTAGCGGCTGTAATGCTGCTTCATCAGTTGATAGACGCAGCGCGGGTCTTGCAGGGTCGGGTCGACGCGGACGAAACCGTCCTCGGCGAATTCGTAACCCCAGCCGGACTTGTCGGTATAGCTGCGTTTTTCCGCGTCATAGCCGCTGAACAGGCCGTCTTCGAAGCCATAGCCGGCTTTGACGATGAACGACACGTCGGTGTAATTGCGCACGTATTCGTGCTGGATCTTGTCCTCGGTCAGCAGGTAATTGATCAGCCCGCCCATGAAGGCGATGTCGGTGCCGGTGCGGATCGGCGCGTAATAGTCGGCCACCGAAGCGGTCCGGGTAAAACGCGGATCGACCACGATCAGCCGCGCAGCGTTATGCGCCTTGGCCTCGGTCACCCATTTGAAGCCGCACGGATGCGCTTCTGCTGCGTTGCCACCCATTACCAGGATCAGATTCGCGTTGGCGATATCGGTCCAGGTGTTGGTCATGGCACCACGGCCGTACGTCGGGGCAAGACTTGCCACCGTCGGGCCGTGTCAGACACGCGCCTGGTTATCGAACCCCAGCA
>NZ_RAZO01000300.1:0-5108 GCF_004307535.1 Pseudomonas sp. Sample_9 | reverse complement strand
GGGGGGTTTGGGGGGGCTTTGGCCCTTGACTGTTGGTTCAAACATGGAGAGATCGGGATGGTATTTTCATCCAACGTGTTCCTGTTTCTGTTCTTGCCGATCTTTCTCGGCTTGTACTACCTGAGCGGGCAACGCTATCGCAACCTGCTGCTGCTGATCGCCAGCTACGTGTTCTACGCCTGGTGGCGAGTGGACTTCCTCGCGCTGTTCGCAGCGGTCACGCTGTGGAACTACTGGATCGGCCTCAAGGTCGGTGCTGCCGGCGTGCGAACCAAACCGGCGCAGCGCTGGCTGCTGCTCGGCGTGGCCGTCGACCTGTGCATCCTCGGCTACTTCAAGTACGCCAACTTCGGTGTCGACAGCATCAACGAGATCATGACTTCGTTCGGTCTCGAGCCGTTCATCCTCACCCACGTGCTGCTGCCGATCGGTATTTCGTTCTACATCTTCGAATCGATCAGCTACATCATCGACGTGTACCGTGGCGACACTCCGGCCACGCGCAACCTGATCGACTTCGCAGCATTCGTGGCGATCTTCCCGCACCTGATTGCCGGCCCGGTCCTGCGTTTCCGCGATCTGGCCGACCAGTTCAACAACCGCACGCACACCCTCGACAAGTTCTCCGAGGGCTGCACGCGGTTCATGCAGGGTTTCATCAAGAAGGTCTTCATCGCCGACACCCTCGCTGTGGTCGCCGACCATTGCTTCGCCCTGCAGAACCCGACCACGGGTGACGCCTGGCTCGGTGCGCTGGCGTACACCGCGCAGCTGTATTTCGACTTCTCCGGCTACAGCGACATGGCCATCGGCCTGGGCTTGATGATGGGTTTCCGCTTCATGGAAAACTTCAAGCAGCCGTACATCAGCCAGTCGATCACCGAGTTCTGGCGCCGCTGGCACATCAGCCTCTCCACCTGGCTGCGTGACTACCTGTACATCACCCTCGGCGGTAACCGTAAAGGCACGCTGATGACCTATCGCAACCTGTTCCTGACCATGCTGCTCGGTGGTCTGTGGCACGGCGCGAACATCACTTACATCATCTGGGGCGCCTGGCACGGCATGTGGCTGGCGATCGAAAAAATGCTCGGCCTGAACACTTCGCCGCGCAGCCTCAACCCGATCCGTTGGGCACTGACCTTCCTGCTGGTAGTGATGGGCTGGGTGATCTTCCGTGCCGAGAACCTGCACGTTGCCGGGCGCATGTACGGCGCGATGTTCAGCTTCGGCGACTGGTCGCTGTCGGAACTCAATCAGGCCAGCCTCACCGGTCTGCAAGTGGCAACCCTGGTGGTGGCTTACGTGACCCTGGCCTTCTTCGGCCTGCGTGACCTGTACACCAATCAGCCGCCAGCCAAGACCAAACCGGAAGTCAACGTCGAGGCCGATGGCCCTGCGACCGCGACGCCGGGAATGATCAAGGCAGCGCCTGGGGAAAATCCGGCGAGCATCCACGAACCTGGCTACACCGTCGGCGTCGAAGCCCAGGTGCAACCGGCCTACTGGACCGCCGACTGGTCGCGCTACGTGATGCGCGGGCTGATCCTGCTGCTGTTCATCGCCTCGATTCTCAAACTCTCGGCGCAAAGCTTCTCGCCGTTCCTTTACTTCCAGTTCTGAGGGATCTGACATGACCCGCTCATTACGCATCTTCTACATCGCCCTGTTCCTGGTGACGCTGTTGGTCCTCGGTCTGTGGTCGATTCGCAGCTTCTTCGGCTTCAGCACCAACGCCGACGCGACGGTGCTCAATGGCCGCTGGACCAAGGCGGTGGAAACCCACTACGACGATGAATTCCCGATCAAGCGTCTGGGCACCAACCTCTGGGCCGCGCTGGATTTCAAACTGTTCAACGAAGGTCGTCCGGGCGTCGTGCTCGGCCGCGACCAGTGGTTGTACAGCGATGAGGAATTCAACCCGATCGTCAACGAACAGCAGAACCTGCAAGGCAACTACGCGCTGGTCGAAGGCGTGCGCCAGACCCTGAAAGAGAAAGGCGTGAAACTGGTGATGGCGATCGTGCCGGCCAAGGTGCGTCTGTATCCGGAGCATCTGGATGAAGTGAAGCCTTCGAGCATTCACCAGAACCTGTATCAGGATTTCCACGCCCGTGTCGCGGCCGACAAGATCCTCGCCCCTGACCTGCTCGGCCCGCTGCAACAGGCCAAGCAGAACGGTCAGCAAGTGTTCCTGCGCACCGACACCCACTGGACGCCGGAAGGCGCCGAGATCGCCGCCAACACGCTGGCGAAAACCATTGCCGAGAAATTCCCGCTGAGCGGCGAGCCACAGCGCTTCGTCACCACGCCAGCAGAGAAGATCACGCACAAGGGCGATCTGCGTCTGTTCCTGCCGCTCGATCCGCTGTTCGAAAACATGATGCCGGCGCCTGAGCCACTGCTCAAACGCAACACCGTTGCCGCCGAGCAGCCTGCCGGTGACGACGCCCTGTTCGCCAACAGCGAAGTACCGGTCGCGCTGATCGGCACCAGCTACAGCGCCAACCCCAACTGGAACTTCGTCGGTGCGCTCAAACAAGCGCTGCACAGCGACGTCGTCAACTACGCCGAAGACGGCCATGGCCCGATTCTGCCGATGCTCAGCTACCTGAAAAGCGATGACTTCAAGAACAGCCCGCCACAAGTGCTGATCTGGGAGTTTCCTGAACGATATCTGCCTGTGAACAACGAAATCGGCGACGCCGACCCGCAGTGGGTCGCAGAGCTCAAACAAGCCGGCGCCCGCCAACAAAACGTAGCCATCAACGCTAAATCCGAGACGCCCGATCGGGCGCAAAACTGAAAGAGAGGTACACCATGACTTTCACTACTACTCCTCGTCGTCTCGCTAAAAGCTTCGCACTGGTTGCTGGCCTCAGCGTACTTTCCGTCCCAGCCTTCGCCGGCGGCGACGCCGCGCTGTACGGCCCGACCGCACCGAAAGGCTCGACCTTCGTGCGTGTCTACAACGCCAGCAACGCTGAAGTCAGCGCGACTGTCGGCAGCACCAACCTGAGCGATATCGCGCCACTGGCCAGCAGCGACTTCAGCTTCATGCCGGGCGGCGACTACAGCGCCAAAGTCGGCAGCCAGACCCTGCCGGTGAAACTCGCCGGTGACCACTACTACACCCTGGTCAACAACGCTTCCGGCGCGCCACAACTGATCGAAGAGCCGCCGTTCAAGAACAAGCAGAAATCCCTGGTACGTGTACAGAACCTCAGCGACAAGCCGCTGACCCTGAAGACCGCCGACGGCAAGACCGAAGTGGTGCCGAACGTGGCAGCCAAGGGCCGTGGCGAACGTGAAATCAACCCGGTGAAAGTCAGCCTGGCGCTGTACGAAGGCGACAAGAAAGTCGGCGACGTGAAACCGGTCGCCCTGGAGCGTGGTGAGGCAGCCGTGCTGTACGTCACCGGCAACGGCAGCAACCTGTCGCCAGTCTGGGTGAAACGCCCGGTGTCGACTCGCTAATCGCTCGAGCTATCAGCTACTAGCTTCAAGCTGCAAGTGAAGTGCTTCTAACTCAACACTTGCAGCTTGCAGCTCTCAACTGCATTTTATGGAGTAAACACTATGATTCCGGTGATCTTGTCAGGTGGTAGCGGTTCGCGTCTGTGGCCTCTTTCGCGCAAGCAGTTCCCCAAGCAATTCCTCGCCCTGACCGGCGAACACACACTGTTCCAGCAAACCCTCGAGCGCCTGGTGTTCGAAGGCATGGACACGCCGATCGTGGTCTGCAACAAGGAACACCGTTTCATCGTCAACGAGCAACTGGCCGCACGCAATCTGGAATGCCAGCGCATCCTGATGGAACCGTTCGGCCGCAACACTTCGCCGGCCGTAGCGCTGACCGCGATGATGCTGGTCAATGAAGGCCGTGACGAACTGATGCTGGTGCTGCCGGCCGACCACGTACTGGAAGACCAGAAAGCCCTGCAACGTGCGCTGGCCCTGGCGACTGTCGCAGCCGAGAACGGCGAGATGGTCCTGTTCGGCGTACCGGCGACCAAACCGGAAACCGGCTACGGCTACATCAAATCCACCGCTGATTCGCTGCTGCCCGAAGGCGTCAGCCGCGTCTCGCACTTCGTGGAAAAACCGGACGTCAAGCGCGCCACCGAGTACGTCGAATCCGGCGGTTACTACTGGAACAGCGGCATGTTCCTGTTCCGCGCCAGCCGCTTCCTCGAAGAACTGAAAAAGCACGATCCGGACATCTACGACACCTGCCTGCTGACCCTTGAGCGCAGCCAGCAGGACGCCGACACCATCACCTTCGACGAAGCCACCTTTGCCTGCTGCCCGGACAACTCCATCGACTATTCGGTGATGGAAAAAACCCAGCGCGCCTGCGTGGTGCCGCTGACCGCCGGCTGGAGCGATGTCGGCTGCTGGTCGTCGCTGTGGGAAGTCAACGAGAAAGACGCCAACGGCAACGTCAGCAAAGGCGACGTGGTCATCCAGGACAGCAAGAACTGCATGATCCACGGCAACGGCAAACTGGTTTCGGTGATCGGCCTGGAAAACATCGTCGTGGTCGAAACCAAGGACGCGATGATGATTGCCCACAAGGACAAGGTCCAGGGCGTCAAGCAGATGGTCAACACCCTCAACGCCCAAGGCCGCAGCGAAACCCAGAACCACTGCGAAGTCTATCGTCCGTGGGGCTCGTACGACTCGGTGGACATGGGCGGGCGTTTCCAGGTCAAGCACATCTCGGTCAAGCCGGGCGCGTGCCTGTCGCTGCAGATGCACCACCACCGCGCCGAACACTGGATCGTGGTCAGCGGCACCGCCGAAGTAACCTGCGACGAGAACGTGTTCCTGCTCACCGAAAACCAGTCGACCTACATCCCGATCGCCTCGGTGCATCGCCTGCGCAACCCGGGCAAGATCCCGCTGGAAATCATCGAAGTGCAGTCGGGTTCGTACTTGGGTGAAGACGATATCGAGCGTTTCGAAGATATCTACGGCCGCTCCACCCCGATCGAACGCGGCGTGTCGGTGAAGACCATCGCGCAGTAATCGATCACTAAAACGAGAAGCCCTCGTCCAGCCCGTTGCGTTCCCTATCCGCAGCGGGCTGGGCGGGGGCTTTTTTT
>NZ_RAZO01000420.1:0-43876 GCF_004307535.1 Pseudomonas sp. Sample_9 | reverse complement strand
GGCGTGATCACCGAGACATCGTTCTTGACCAGATCGCCCCAGTCCTTGATGCCTTTCGGGTTGCCCTTGCGCACCAGGAACACGATGGTCGAGGTGTACGGCGTGCTCGCTTCCGGCAGACGCTTCTGCCAGTCGGCGGGCAGGCTCTTGCCGAGCTTGGCGATTTCATCGATGTCACCGGCCAGGGCCAGGGTCACCACGTCAGCCCGCAGGCCATCGATCACCGCACGGCCCTGCTTGCCCGAGCCACCGTGGGACTGCTGGATTTTCACCGTGTCGCCGGCATGATCCTGCTGCCAGAACTTGATGAATTCGGCGTTGTATTCCTGATACAGCTCGCGCGTCGGGTCATACGACACGTTGAGCAGCTCGTAATCCTTGGCAACGGCGGAACCGGCAAACACGGCACTGGCCAGCGCGGCCAAAGCATAACGGCGAATCGACGACATGGTGAAAGCTCCTGGAATTCCTGGTGGTGGCTTTTTCTTATGTATTGCTGGAATCGGGTCCCGTTGAAAGATCGCCGCCTTCGCCAGCTCCTGCACACAGCCCCCTGTAGGAGCCGCCGAAGGCTGCGATCTTTTGATCTCAGCCCGGTTGTTTACCGGGTTGCTGCAAACGAAATTTCTCTTTGCGTTCGATCTGTACGACTTGCGCGTTGTGCACAGTGATCTCCACCGCGCCGAACCGCAGATCGCGCAGGGCGCTCTGGATTTCCCGCAAGATGGTGCTTTCGTCCTGACCGTCAACGCTGCGAAGGGATGCGCTCATGGTGCTGCTCCTTTGAAGGGGATTTGCCTGGCAGTGGGCGGCACTGCGTTCGGCGTGGGAGCAATATAAGAGAGACATGGATATTCTTAAAAAGACTATTTAAGAATGTTTATATAACTATAAAACATTACGAGAGAGGGCAAAGGTTTGCGCTGATTTGAAATCGTCAAGAGAACTCGTGGCGAGGGGATTTATCCCCGTTGGGTCGCGAAGCGACCCCAAAAATGGGACTGCTACGCAGTCCAACGGGGATAAATCCCCTCGCCACAAGCCATATGGCCTATTCAGCCAATCAATGGCGTTTTCGCCCAATCAAGCCGATCCGCAGACACCGGCCGCCCAAACCAGTAGCCCTGCCCCAGATCGCATTCCTGCGCCAACAGAAATGTCGCCTGCTCAGCCTGCTCGATCCCCTCGGCATGCACCTGCATACCCATGCTCCGCGCCAGCGCGATGATCACCCGGACAATCGCCACGTCATCCTCATCCCACGGCAACCCTGCGACGAAGCCCTGATCGATCTTGAGCTTCTGTACCGGCAAGCGCTTGAGCCGCAGCAACGACGAATAGCCGGTGCCGAAATCATCGATGGCCAGACGCACACCCAGTTCGCGCAAGCGATGCATCTGTTCCAGCGCCACTTCCGGGTCGTCCATCACCGCGCTTTCGGTAACTTCCAGTTCCAGATACGCCGGATCCAGCCCCGTGTCGTGGAGCACCTGCGCCACCTGCTGATAAAGCTCACGCCGGGCAAACAGCCGCGACGAAACATTCACCGCGACGAACGCCAGCACCACACCGCTCTGCTGCCATTGGCACATCTGCCGGCAGGCCTGCTGCATCACCCAGGCATCGATCTCGGCGATCAGCCCGGTGCGCTCGGCAATCGGAATGAACTCCGCCGGCGACACCAGGCCGCGCTGCGGATGCTGCCAACGCACCAGTGCCTCAACGCCGATCAGACGGCTGCTGTGCAGGTCATGCACCGGTTGGTAGAAGACGCGCAACTCCTCCTGCTCCAGTGCGCGGCGCAGTTCGAAGGCGATTTCGACCCGTTGCTGGGCATGTGCGGTCAGCTCTTCGGTGTACAGCGCGTAGCCGTTGCGCCCGGCGCTTTTGGCCTTGAACAGCGCGCTGTCGGCGTTGCGCAACAACTGCTCGGCGCTCAGGGCATCGCTGGGAAACAGGCTGATGCCGATGCTGGCGTTGATGAACAGTTGATTGCCATCTACCAGCATCGGCTCCTTCAAGGCGTCCAGAGCCCGTTGCGCCAGCCCAGCGGCCTGAGCCGGCTGTGGACAACTTTCCGCGAGCACCGCGAACTCGTCACCACCCAGCCGTGCCAGGGTGATGCCGGCGCCGAACAGATCCTGCAAACGCGTCGCCACCGCTTTCAGCAAGCGGTCGCCGACGTTATGCCCGAGGCTGTCGTTGATCATCTTGAAGTGATCCAGATCGAGCATCAGTAGCGCGCAGCCACGCTTGTGCGCCTGCGCCGATGCCAACGCCTGCTCGGCGCGGTCGCTGAACAGCAGGCGATTGGGCAGATCGGTCAACGGATCGTGATGCGCCAAGTGTTTGAGTTCGGACTCGGAATCCTTGATCGCACTGATATCGGAAAACACCGCCACGTAATGGCTGAGCCGGCCGAAATCATCGTGAATCACCCGAATGGTCTGCCACTGTGGATAAATCTCGCCGGTCTTGCGCCGGTTCCAGATCTCGCCGCTCCATTCACCTGCGGCTTCAAGGGTTGCGAACATTGCCTGATAGAAGCCCGGCGGATGATGACCGGACTTGAACAGACTGGGCTGCTGACCGATCACCTCATCGCGCCGATAACCGGTGATCTCGATAAAGGCGCGGTTGACGTGAACGATCAGGCCCCGATGATCGGTGACCAGTACGCCTTCACGGGTGCAGTCGAACACGGCCGCCGCCTGACGAAGACGCTCACGGTCGCTGTGGCGCTCGCGCAGGCGGGCCCCGATGCCGAGAAACCGACACAGCCGCGCCCGGGCGAGGAAAATCAGCCCGGCGCTGACGGCTGCCAGCAGATAACCGTTGATCAGTTGCCAGTGGGCCAGCGCACTGGAGTCATCGAAGAATCTGCTTAATAAATGATCGGAAACCTGCAGCCATACGGCGGCGAGGACGATGTAGAGCAGCGCTGCACGCAAGGCATCGCGGTAAGTCGCAGACATTCGGTCGTCCATGTCCCTACAAAAAGGTTGGAATTATAGGTGAAGAAACATTCAGCGACTTCTTATCTGAAAGGGCGACTGGTTTTATCTGTGTGCTTAGTGATAATGCAACGGCTGTTTTTATCTTTATCGAGGGCCCTATAGCCTATGTGGTACGAAGGTTTTCTTGGCTTGTCGGCCTGGTCACTGGTCGCGGTCACCCTGCTGATGACCCATGTGACGATTGTTGCCGTCACGGTCTATCTGCACCGTTATTCGGCCCACCGCTCGCTCGAGCTGAATGCGGGTCTCAAGCACTTTTTCCGTTTCTGGCTGTGGCTGACCACGGCGCAGAACACCCGCGAGTGGACCGCCATCCACCGCAAACATCACGCCAAATGCGAAACCGAAGATGACCCGCACAGCCCGGTCATCAAGGGCCTGTCCACGGTGCTGCGCACCGGCGCCGAGCTGTATCGCAGCGAAGCGCAGAACCCGGAAACCCTGCGCATCTACGGCAAGAACTGCCCGGAAGACTGGATCGAACGCAACGTCTACAGCCGCTATCCGCTGCTGGGCGTGGCGATCATGGGCGTGATTGACCTGCTGCTGTTCGGCACCATCGGCATCACCATCTGGGCCATCCAGATGATGTGGATTCCGGTGTGGGCCGCTGGCGTGATCAACGGTCTGGGCCATGCCGTCGGCTACCGCAACTTCGAATGCCGTGACGCGGCGACCAATCTGGTGCCGTGGGGCATCCTGATCGGCGGCGAAGAACTGCACAACAACCACCATACCTACCCCAACTCGGCCAAGCTGTCGGTGAAAAAGTGGGAATTCGACCTCGGCTGGGCGTGGATCAAGGTCTTCTGCTTCCTGCGTCTGGCCAAGGTGCAGCGGGTAGCACCGATTGCCCACCGCGTCGAAGGCAAGGGCAGCCTGGACATGGACACCGCCATGGCGATCCTCAACAACCGCTTCCAGATCATGGCCCAGTACCGCAAATTGGTGATCGGCCCGCTGGTCAAGCAAGAGCTGGCCAAGGTCGATCATTCGGTGCGCCACCAGTTCCACCGGGCCAAACGCCTGCTGTCGCGGGAAACCAGCCTGCTGGAAGACCGTCATCACCTGCGCATCCAGACCATGCTCGAACACAGCCAGGCGCTGAAAGTCATTTACGAAAAGCGCCTGGCTTTGCAGCAGATCTGGGTCAAGACCAGTTCCAATGGCCACGACATGCTGGCCGCCATCAAGGAATGGATTCACGAGGCCGAGGCCAGTGGCATCCAGTCGTTGCGTGACTTTGCTGATCAGCTGAAAACCTACTCGCTGCGTCCTGCGACTGCCTGACCCGGCACTGGCTGCGATCTTTTGATTCTGAGGATCAAGAGATCGCAGCCTCGTTGCACTCGTCAGCTCCTACAGCTCGCCGCTTGGCGGGACTCGGTAATGGCCGGGAACTTCGCCGAAAATCCTCTATCTCAATGACACTTCGCCATCCCGGCGGGCTGTCCTGTGGCCGTTGTCGATATTGCGGCGCGCCCTTTGAGATTTGTGCCGATGGTCAACAACAACCAGAAAGACACAACCTTCACCCAATGGCCCGAGGCCGCGCAAACGCTGATGGCGCTGATGCACGCGCAAGGCGAAGTCGCGCGCCTGAGCGAGCGCGAACAGTTAATCAGTTCGCTGCTGGTCAGCGTCAACGCCGTGCTCTGGGCTTTCAACTGGGAAACCCGGCAGGTGCTGTACGTCAGTCCGGCATATGAACGGATCTTCGGCCGTTCCGCCGCGCTTGTGCTGGCTGACTACAACCAGTGGCGTGACAGCATTTACCCCGATGATCTGGAGTACGCTGAACAAAGCCTTGCCGAAGTCCTGCACCGAGGTGCGGTGGAAGATCGCGAGTACCGCATCATCGCCGCCGATGGCCAGGTGCGCTGGCTCAGCGACAAATGCTTTATCAATCGCCAGGACGAGCCAGGGCAGCCGGTGATCATCGTCGGCATCGCCGAAGACATCACCGACAAAAAACACATGGAAACCGAGCTGCAACGCTTGGCCACCACCGACGTGCTGACGCAAAGCAGCAATCGCCGCCACTTCTTCGAATGCGCCCACCGCGAGTTCGCCGAGGCGCGGCGCCAGGGCACACCGCTGGCCTTCCTGCTGCTGGACATCGACGATTTCAAAGTGATCAACGACAGCTATGGCCACCCAGAGGGCGACAACGTGCTGCAACGAATCGCCGAATGCGGGCGCGGCTCATTGCGCCGTGGCGACCTGTTTGGGCGAATTGGCGGTGAGGAGTTCGCCGCGGTGTTCCCCGGTTGTGCGCCGGAGATGGCCGTGCAAGTGGCGGAGCGCCTGCAACAGGAGATCCAGCGACTGCGCTTCAACCACGAAGGGCAAGCATTCAGCATCACCGTTAGCCAGGGCCTGACCAACCTCACCGACGAAGACAAGAGCCTGGACAGCCTGTTCGCCCGCGCGGATGCCGCGATGTACGAGGCGAAACGGCAGGGCAAAAACCGGATCATTGCGGTCTGACCCGTATTTTGTGGCTGCCGCAATTCCTGTGAGAGCGGGCTTGCCCGCGATGAGGCCCGCACCTTCAACAAAAATGTTGCCTGCGCTGGCGCCTTCGCGAGCAGGCTCTCTCCCACATCGGAATGTGGTGATCTGTCATTTGCGCATCCGCAGCAACTCCGGCAGCCCGATCTTGAGCAACCGCGCCGTCCGGCTCTTCGCCAGTTCCTCAACGCCTTCATGCTCGGTGAGCCGCGCCATCTGCGCGGCCATGTGCATCACCAGCGCCTCGCGACTGTAAACGCCACCACCGAGCTGGTAGACCGCAGCAATCAACTCGCGCAACTCCAGCGGCAGACGCCAGCGGGTGCGCAATGCCGAGCCATAAGAAGCACCAAACTGCGCCAACGCTTCGCCGACCTCTTCCAGTTCGTCCAGCTCGCCGCCGGCTTGCTGCCATTCCTGCAAGCAGCGCAGCAGTGCCAGATCGCCGAGCCGATGCAACATGCCGGCGCAATAGCAGCGCTCCTGATCCAGATCGAGCAGGCGCGCCAGCGTGCGGGCGTATTCCGCCGTGTGCAGTGACAGCCCCCAATAGCGCTCGGCGTAATCCGCCAGGCATGGATCGCTGAGCCGCGCGCTGCGTTTGAGCGCCAGGCCGAGAATCAGGTTCATGCTCTGCCCGGTGCCGAGTCGGTGCAGCGCTTGGGCCAGGGTTTGCACCGGCGCGCCGTAGTGTTGCGCGGCACTGTTGGCGGCTGCGATCAGCACGGCAGTAATCTGCGGATCGGTGCGCACCTCTTCTTCCAGCAGCTTGAGGTCCAGCCCCTCGGGATTGAGGCTGCGCTTGACCGCCACTTGCACATCGGTCATCAGCGGCGCGCCATCGGCCTGCTCGCGACGCCGCTCAAGGAACACCGACAGGGTCATGCCCGGCGCCAGTGCCGGCACTTCGCAAACCACTGCTTCGCCAGCGTTGAGCAGCAACCCCTGCAAGCGCTCGGTCAGGCCTTCCATGTTCAACGGTTTGGTCAGGTACGCCGTCGGCGCCAGCGGAATCGCTTCGCGCACGCTGGCGCTGTCGTTGCGGCTGCTCATCAGAATGAACGGCAGCGGCGGATTGCGTTTGCGCTGGCGGACGCTGCGCAGCACATGCAATCCGTCGATGCCGGGCAGCTCCCAATCAACGATGGCCAGGTCATAGGGCACCTCGCTGAGCAACGACATTGCCTGCTGACCGTCGGCACACAAATCCAGCCGCGCATCGCAGCGCACATTGAGCAGCACTTGTTTGAGCAGGTCGCGGGACCAGGGATCAGCCTCGGCAATCAGCACCCGGGGTACGGCGGGTAAATCAACGGCAGTCATGCGCGCTCTCCTTGCAATGCCTGAACCTTAGCCAATGCTGGCGATCCGATACAGCGCTAACAGGTCCGATATGTTTCAAGGGGCAAAAAAAACCCGCCGAAGCGGGTTTTTGTCGAGCGGGTCACACGAGCGGATCAGAGTTCAGAGAAGCACTCTTCGATGATCGCCAGGCCTTTGTCCAGTTGCTCGTCTGGCGACGTCAGCGGAACCAGCACACGCAGCACGTTACCGTAAGTGCCGCAGGACAGCAGGATCAGGCCCTTGTCACGCGCCTTGGCCACCACAGCAGCCACGGCAGTCGGGTTCGGCTTGTGGCTGTCGCCGTTTTCGAACAGCTCGACCGCGATCATTGCGCCCAGCGCACGCACTTCACCGATCACCGGGTACTTGGCCTGAATCGCCTTCAAACCGGTGACCAGGCGCTCGCCGACAGCCTTGCAGCGGTCCAGCAATTGCTCTTCTTCAAACACTTCCATGACTGCCAGCGCAGCGGCGCAAGCGATCGGGCTACCGGCGTAAGTGCCGCCCAGGCCGCCCGGAGCAATGGCGTCCATGTATTCGGCCTTGCCGCACACGCCGGCCAGCGGGAAGCCGCCAGCGATGGACTTGGCGAAGGTGGTCAGGTCGGCGGCAACGCCCATCTGTTCCATGGCGAAGAAGGTGCCAGTGCGGCCAGCGCCGGTCTGCACTTCGTCAGCGATAAGCAGGATGCCGTGCTGGTCGCACAGCGCACGCAGACGCTTCATGAATTCTTTCGGCGCGACGTAGAAACCACCTTCGCCCTGCACCGGCTCGATGATGATCGCAGCGATGTCTTTCGGCTCGGCGTCGTTCTTGAAGATGCGCTCGATGGAAGCGATCGAGTCGTCGATGCTCACGCCGTGCAGTTCGTTCGGGTACAGCGCGCGGAAGATGCCGCCTGGCATCAGGCCCATGCCCGCCGAGTAAGGCACGACTTTACCGGTCAGGCCGAGGGTCATCATGGTGCGACCGTGATACGCGCCGGTGAAAGCGATCACGCCAGCACGGCCAGTGGCGGCACGGGCGATCTTCACGGCGTTTTCCACCGCTTCGGAACCGGTGGTGACCAGAAGGGTTTTCTTGGCGAAATCACCCGGCACCTTGGCGTTGATTTTTTCGCACAGCTCAACGTACGGCTCGTAAGCCAGCACCTGGAAGCAGGTGTGGGTCAGCTTGTTCAGCTGTTCGGTCACGGCGGCGATGATTTTCGGGTGCACGTGGCCGGTGTTCAGTACCGCGATACCGCCGGCGAAGTCGATGAACTCGCGACCTTCAACGTCAGTCACGGTGGCGTTCTTCGCCGACTCGGCGAAGATCGGGTGAATCTGGCCAACACCACGAGGTACGGCATTGGTGCGGCGGGCCATCAGTTCAGCGTTAGTCTTGCTCATTACAGTCCTCATTCGCCGCTCATCGGGCGGCGTGGTTCAAGGATGAAGCGGGAGAAATCGGCGGTAGCAGCATGCGATGATCGACTGCCACGGCGTTCCTGGCCGCAGAGAAAATTCCTGTTTGAAACCACGCAAAGGGACAGCGCTCTCGTGCCCTTTGCGTTTGCAGCGATCCCTTTCCCGGCTTAGATGCCCAGGCAGAGGTATTTGATTTCCAGGTAGTCTTCGATGCCGTACTTGGAGCCTTCACGGCCCAGGCCCGAGGCCTTGATGCCGCCGAACGGCGCGACTTCGTTGGAGATCAGCCCGGTGTTGACGCCGACCATGCCGTATTCCAGCGCTTCGGCGACACGGAACACACGGCCGAGGTCACGCGCGTAGAAGTAAGAAGCCAGACCGAATTCGGTGTCGTTGGACATGGCGATCACTTCGGCTTCGTCTTTGAAGCGGAACAGCGGCGCCAGCGGACCAAAGGTTTCTTCCTTGGCCACGGCCGCGTTTTTCGGCACGTTGGTCAGGATGGTCGGCTCGAAGAAGTTGCCTTCCATCGCCTTGCCGCCCGCCAGTACGGTGGCGCCTTTGCTTACGGCATCAGCGATGTGTTCCTGAACCTTGGCCACGGCTTTTTCGTCGATCAGCGGACCGGTGGTGGTGCCATCTTCCAGACCGTTGCCGATCTTCAGTTTGGCCACAGCCACTTTCAGCTTCTCGGCGAACGCATCGTAGACCGCGTCCTGAATGTACAGACGGTTGGCGCAGACGCAGGTCTGACCGTTGTTGCGGTACTTGGAAATGATCGCGCCTTCGACGGCCTTATCCAGATCCGCGTCGTCGAACACGATGAACGGCGCGTTACCGCCCAGTTCCAGCGAGACTTTCTTGATGTCCTTGGCGCATTCGGCCATCAACTGGCGACCGATCTCGGTCGAGCCGGTGAAGGACAGTTTGCGCACGATCGGGTTGCTGGTCAGCTCGCTGCCGATGTCGCCGGCGCTGCCAGAGACCACGCTGAACACGCCCGCAGGAATGCCTGCACGCTGGGCCAGTTCGGCCAGGGCGAAAGCGGAAAATGGAGTTTGCGAAGCCGGCTTGAGCACCATGGTGCAACCGGCGGCCAGTGCTGGGCCGGCCTTGCGAGTGATCATTGCTGCCGGGAAGTTCCATGGAGTGATCGCAGCGGTGACGCCGATCGGTTGCTTGATCACGATCAGGCGCTTGTCCGGCTGATGGCCCGGAATCACATCACCGTAGATGCGCTTGGCTTCTTCGGCGAACCACTCGATGAACGATGCGGCGTAAACGATTTCGCCCTTGGCTTCGGCCAGCGGCTTGCCCTGCTCGAGGGTCATCAGGCGCGCGAGGTCGTCCTGGTTCTCGATCATCAGTTCGAACCAGCGACGCAGCTTGCCGGCACGCTCCTTGGCGGTCAGTGCACGCCAGGCCGGCAGCGCCTTGTCGGCGGCTTCAATGGCACGGCGGGTTTCAGCGGCGCCCATCTTCGGCACGGTGCCGAGGATTTCGCCGGTGGCCGGGTTGTTGACCTTGATCGTCTGACCGTTGTCGGCATCGACCCAAGCGCCATCGATGAAGGCTTGCTGGCGGAACAACTGGGTGTCTTTAAGCTGCATGTCGGCTTTCCTTAACAGCACCGCGGCCTGCGCGGAGCAAATTATGATTGTAGAAAGGCGCCTCGCAAGGCTGCCGTCAGGGAAATCAGTGAACGGATTGTGGCGCATCAACAGTGCACGACCGGGCGCACCTGCGCTGCAAAACCCGCCAAAGAGCGTTTGAAATCTCAAACGGATCGTAGGTTCAAAGGGGGTAAAGGACAATAGGTCGTTCGAAAAAAAGAACAAAAATGCCGCTTTTCAGATCAACGCACCGAAAACCCGTGCCGCAGGAAAAACCTTAGATCAACCCCGGCAAAGCGCCAAGCGAGGGTTTTGCAGGACGTTACCGCTTTAAGGAATGCAGCGATTTGTGCCGACACGCACACTGACAAAACCCGCCAAACCCGGCATGGACGCCCCGAGCCGACCTAGGTATGATGTCGCCCGCTGCACCAGTAGCTCAGCTGGATAGAGTACTGCCCTCCGAAGGCAGGGGTCGTGGGTTCGAATCCCGCCTGGTGCACCATGAATCAAACGAGAAAGCCCCGGTCTGTGATGGTCCGGGGCTTTTTTGTGGGCGATGACAAGATCACTGGAACGACGTCACTCCGTCGTCCAGTCAAACTCGTCATATTCATCGTCGTCGTCCCCCTCCTCCTCAACCTCGTCAAACACCTCGTCTTCTTCAACGAGATCTTCTTCCGGCTGATTCAGCAGAAATTCCTTACGCGTCTCGGTTACTGCACGCCGCATTTGTTCGCCCTTTTCCGGGCAGTTGAGCAGCTGGGCGATGCGGTCGATTTTTGCTGCCACGGTGTCCTCCAGCGCATTGGCAATGGCTTGATAGTGCGCGTTTTCGCGGGGCAATGCCAAATGGCTGGGGAATCAGAGCAGTCAGCCGCCCGTGAGCGGCCCAACCTCAGCGGTGATAACGGCGCACCGCGCTGCTGTTGCGCAGCACATGGCCTTTGATTTTTTCCATCAGCTCGGCGCGGGTCAGGCCGGCGGGCAAGGCGTCCGGGGCAAGATCGAGGGCGTAGATCTGGATGATGTAGTGGTGCGCGCTGTCGCCCACTGGCGGGCACGGGCCCATGTAGTGGGTGTTGCCTTTGCTGTTGGTGCCGCCGACGCCTTCGAGGGCGGATTTGGCACCGACGCCGGCCGCGATCTGGTGGGTGGTGGGCTTGATGCCGTAGTGAATCCAGTGATCGACGCCCAGGCCTTTCTGGCCGTCCGGGTCGTGCATGACGATGGCGTAGCTCTGGGTTCCGGCGGGGCCGGCGTTCCAGCTCAGCGCCGGCGACTGGTTCTTGCCGCCGCAACCGGGTGCGTCACTTGCCGCTGCCGAGGTGAACAGACGGTTATCCGACACGCCGGGGATGCTCAGGGTGAAGCGTTCCTGGGCCTGTGCCGGGAACTGCACGCAAAGGGTCACGGCGATGGCCGCCAGCCATGGGTTGAGAGAGGTCAATCGGGTCATTCCGGGAGCACCTTGTGCAGTGAGGCCGTCGTCGGCCCGCAAACTATAGCTGTACCGTTCGTGCCTTGGCAGTAGCAAATGGCTGAACCTCGCGCGGCGCCGCCAACTCACAAGAGAAATGCCTGCGAGGAAGCCGAAAATGTCCCTGCACCGTGTCGCCCGTTTCGCCGATGTCCCGCAAGACCGTGGCCTGCAAGTCGAAATCGGCGACTGCAAGATCGTCCTGCTGCGTGCCACCGGCGAGTTGCGGGCGTTTCAGGGCCTGTGTCCACATGCCGGCGCACCGTTGGCCGAGGGGGCGATGTGTCACGGCAGGTTGATCTGCCCCTGGCACAAGGCCGCGTACCGCGCCGAGGACGGCGGCCTGTGCGAGCCGCCATCGCTGGACAGTCTCAAGCGCTATCCGCTGGAGTTGCGCGGCGATGAAGTCTGGGTCGATGACCAGCCGTTGCCCGATCCGCACACCCCGCCCGCTGACGACCCAAGAACGTTCGTGGTGGTCGGCGCCGGGGCGGCGGGCACGGCTTGCGCGGCGGCGCTACGGGAGAAAGGTTTCGGCGGACGCATCGTGCTGGTCGACGGCGAACCGGATGCCGGCTACGACCGCACGGTGCTGAGCAAATTTGTTCTCGCCGGGGAGATGTCGCCGAAAGAAGTGCCGCCGCTGCGCGATGAGGCGTTCTATCAAGCGCAACGGATTGAGCGCGTGCAAGGCGAAGTGACTTCACTCGACGCCCCAGGCAAAACGCTGCATCTGCACAACGGCGGCATCCTGCGTTACGACGCCGCTGTACTCGCCACCGGTGGCGCGCCCAATCCGTTGAAGCTGCCTGGTGCCGGGCTGGCCAACGTCTTCGTCCTGCGTTCGAAAGCACAGGCTGAACAGATCATCAACGCCGCTCAACCGGGCCAGCGTGCGGTGATCATCGGCGACAGTTTCATTGCCCTTGAATGCGCATCTGCGCTGCGCGAGTTCGGCCTCGACGTCACCGTGCTGGCACGCCATGCAATCCCGTTTGCCAAGCAGTTCGGCGAAGCGGTGGGCAAAGCGATTCGCGGGTTGCACGAAGAGCACGGGGTGAAGTTCATCAGCGAACACGAGGCTACGCAGATCCTTGGCGAGGACAAGGTCGAGGGCGTGCTGCTCGACAACGGTCTGCGCCTGGCGGCGGATCTGGTTCTCGCCGGCGTCGGCGTTCACCCGGCCACTGAACCTTTCGCATCATTGCCCAAGGAAGAAGACCAATCGTTGCGTGTCGATGACGGTATGTGCGTCACCGATGGCCTTTGGGCCATCGGCGATATCGCCACGTTTCCGTTGAATGGCCAGCCAACCCGCATTGAGCATTGGCGCCTCGCCCAGCAACATGCGCGCATCGCCGCCGCCAACATGCTCGGTGGCGAGGAGCATTATCTGGATGTGCCGTTTTTCTGGACGTACCACTTCGGCAAGAACTACGACTATCTCGGTCACGCGCAGGAATGGGACGAGGTCGAGTTCAGCGGTGAGCCGGAACAGCCGCCGTTCATTGGTCTTTTCGCAAAAGACGGCATCGTCGTTGCGGCGGTGGCCTGCGACAAGCAACGCGCAATGGCGCTGCTGGCCGAGCGAATGAAGCAACCTCTGCGGATAAAAGAGGCCTGGACGCTGACCCAGGCCTGACACCGATCCTGTAGGAGCTGACGAGTGCAACGAGGCTGCGATCTCTTGATCTTGTTTTTACATAAGCAAAATCAAAAGATCGCAGCCTTCGGCAGCTCCTACACAGGCCGCGTGGAGATCAGGTCAGGCGTTTCACCGGCTCGCGACTGTCGTCCTCTTCGGCATGCAGAAAGATCACCCGTGGATGCTCCAGGGGTGCCAGCGGCGCCGGCAGTGCTTGCTGCTGAAGCGGCCAGAAATGCGTTTCCACATGGCTGATGTCGCCATCCTGGTCGTTGTGAATGGTCATCACCCCCGGCGTGCGCAGTTTCTGGAAACGCTCGTCGCACAGCTTGAAACTCTTGCTCAGACCTTCATCGCCAATCACCGGTGACGGCAAACGGCGCTGGGCGAAGCTGCGGCTTTTGCGTTGCTGGTAACGCGCCCAACCGATCAGGATCACCGCGTTGACCAGCGCCACCCACATATAAACTTGCAAGGTGCCCAGGGCATCGAACGCCGAATGATCGATACGCGGGCCGCCGCTGGTTTCGATCAATGGCCATAGTCCGCGCACCAGCAGGAACAGCAGGCCAACCCAGGCCAGGACGGTGAGGATCACGTCGATCACCACCAGAAAGGGCCGTTGGCGAGTCCGGATAATTTTCATTTGATGACTTCCTCCTGGTCGTCGCCCAGCGGTTTGATACCCCGATCAGGACTGACCCAGCGCGCGCGTTTTTTGTGTTGGCTGAACAACACCTTGGGGAAACTGACCAGGGTGGTCAGCAGACTGACGAGCCAGAACACCAACGGATACCAGACCACCCAGAACATGGTTTTGCCCAGACCCGGTTCATAGCGTCGATCGATGATGATGCTGACAGCGAACTGCACCAGGCAGACGAACGCCAGCAACAGACCGGTGAAGGCCGGCGGCATCAGGTGATCGACGGCGATCGCGTCGGGCATGACCATGAACTTGCCCATGCCCCAGAAAATCACCGACAGCAGGAAAGTGAACGCCCAACCGGTGGACAGGCAGTATTCGAACAGCAGCGGCCACAGGTAGCGATGGCGGTACTGCCAGATGCCGCGAATGTTCTTGAACAGCACTTCGGCGCCGCCCTGAGCCCAACGCAGACGCTGCTTCCACAGGCCACCGAGGGTTTCCGGCATGAGGATCCAGCACAGCGCACGCGGTTCGTAGAAGATGCTCCAGTGATCGAGTTGCAGCTTCCAGCTGATGTCGATGTCTTCGGTGATCATGTCCGGGCTCCAGTAGCCGACCCGGTTCAGCGCAGTACGACGGAACGCGACGATCACGCCGGAGACGGTGAAGATGCGCCCGAACACCCGTTGCGTACGTTTGATCAGCCCGATGATCGAGGAGAACTCGCCGACCTGCACCCGCCCGATCAAGGTCGAACGCGTGCGGATCCGCGGGTTGCCGGTCACTGCGCCAAGGCGTGCGTTATCCAGCATCGGCGCGACCAGATAAGCCGCAGTGTTCGGCGCCAGCAAGGCGTCGCCATCGATGCACACCAGATACTCGCTGCGCGCAGCGATCGCGCCCATGCGCAGAGCCACAGCCTTGCCCTGGTTTTCCGCCAGATGCAGAACTCGCAGTCGCGGATCTTCCTTGGCCAGCGCATCGAGCACTTCGGCGGTGTTGTCCTTGGAGCCGTCGTTGATCGCGATCACTTCGATGTTCGGGTAGTGCTGGGCCAGCGCCGCGTAAATGGTATCGGCAGCGTTATCGCCTTCGTTGTAGCAAGGAATCAGGATCGAAATCAGCGGCTCGCCTTCCAGCGGCGGCGGCAGCGTGTCGTCCTGCCATGGCCAGTGGCGCTCCCAGTGCAGCCAGAAATACAGGCCGCCAGCGATCCACAACCCGGACATGAACAGTGGGTAGAAGAACACGAACGACATCAGGAACTGGCCGGTCACGAGGAAGATCAGCCCCAGCGGAACGCCAAGGACAATCGCCAGAACAAGCAGGGCTAACAGTCTATCCAGCATGTTATGGATTCCATTTGTTGGAGAGTGCAGGCCTTACGGTTTTCAGGTCTGGCAGGTTGTCGAGGAAGTTGTCCGGGTAGTAACCGAAACTGGTCGCGCCCTGACGCTTGAGCCGGCCCATCCAGTCCGCCAGATGCACGGCGTCGATATCGGCCTGATCCTTCTGGTTCCAGTCACGCGCCTGCAATTCGAACACGGTGCGGTTGAGTGCGCCGGGGCGTTTCTTCACCGTGGCGACCAGTTCTTCCAGCCATGGGCCGGACTCGGCCAGCGTCTGTTTTTCCATCAATGGCATGGCCATCGGCGCCGTCCAGTCGTAGGTGGCGAGGAAGTCATCGAGGTTCTGCGCGAACCACGCTTCGCTGTCGGGATTGAGCATCGGCTCAGCGAAGATGTTGCGCGCGGTCAGCACTTGCGGGCCGCGAATCGCACGGACCTTCGCGGTCAGTTCGTTGGTGAAGTCGATCAAGTAGCGGCTCTTGAAACGCGTCCAGCGTTGCATCGCCGCCGGATCGTCGCGCAGCGCGGCAATCGAACCCGGCAGACCTTGAGCGGCGTAGGCCTTCAGGGCATCCGGGCTGGCGTCTTCGAAATCCGAAAGCACCGCATCGTCGTGGTAGAGAATGCCGTCGACCGAGGTCAGCCGCGCCACGTCTTCATAGATTTCACCGATGATCTTGCGCACTTCGGGATTGAACGGTGACAGGCGTTTGTACTGCTTCGGATCGACCGAGGTGATGGCGGTTTTCGGGTCCCAGCGGGTTACACGCGGCAGTTTCGAATCCAGTTCGAAACTCAGCACCGGCATCCATGCAAAGACTTTCACATGGGCACGGGTGCGCAGTTGCCAGGCGACGCGGTCGAACAGGTCGGCGCGCATCGGCAAGTGGCGGTTGGGGAAGTACAGCGAATGCACCAGACCATCGCCCTTGGGATCGGCGAAGGCTTGCAGGAACACCGTGCTGGCGCCGAGGTCAGCCATGCGCTGCACCAGCTTGCCGAGGTTGATGTCCTGCTGGGCCGGGTCCGGGTCGTAGACGTTGTCGAGATCGACATGCACCACGCGCATCGGCCCTTCGGCCTGCACCGAAACGATGCTGTTGGCGAAATGCTCGCCGTCAGGATCGGACGCGACGAGGAAGCGCGGCCCGCTCATCAGGTTATCGAGGGTGTCGAGGCCGTCGTCCAGCGTCAGGGCCATTTCATAGCCCTCCTCACCGACCACGGTCAGCGAGGTACCGTCGGCGGTGCCGTACGGCCAGACCCACACGCGTGGTTTGTAACCGGTGGCCTTGCGGATCTTCTCGGAAATGTTCTTCACGTCGGTACGAATGCGTGCCTGGAAATCGGCTTCGGATTCATAGCGCTTGGTCACCGGGTCATAACGCCGGGTCGCGGCGGCCGGCTGCAGGTTGCCCTGCGGGTTGGCAAGGATGCCTTTGTGGTTGGCATCGGTGTGAGCGGCGATCTCTACCAACCCGGACTTGGAGATTTCGCGGATCTGCTGCCAGGTCAGGAAGTTGTCACGGTTACGCGGCGTGCCGGCAAAATCCACCGGTTGATTGAGCGGCGTGTCGATCCAGGTACCCACCGGCGCCAGCAAGGCTGGCCAGTTGTAGGCGCGCAGCACCGGCAGCACGCGGGTATAGAAGCTGGCGTAACCGTCGTCGAAACTGAGCAGCACCGCTTTCGCCGGCAGCTCCGGGCCACCGTTACGCGCGGCCATGATCTGGTCGACGGTCACTGGTTTGTAGCCGTTCTCGCGCAGCCAGGCGAGCTGCTCGATCATGCGCTCGGTGCGCACCGCCACCACGGCCTGATCGGGATCACGGTCTTCGACATCGTGGTAGGCAATGCCGAGCACATGGTTTTTTGGCCACGGTTGTTCACTGGCCGCGGCCGGGCGCTCGGAGGGCGGCGCGAAGGCCGGGGCTTGCTGGGCGCAGGCGCTGATCAGCAGCGCTCCCAGCAGAAGGATGAAACGCGAGATAAAAGGCATCTTCAAACTCTTCTAGAAGCGGAAAGTGAGGTCGACGAGCAGACGCAGATCAGTTTCCCGATCACCGTCGTAAGGCCGGTTGATCACACTGAACATGCCGCCCACATCGAACACGTCGTTCCAGGCGTACCGTTGGCCGTAACCGAGCAACGCCATGCCGCCGGTGCCGTGGTCGCGCTGGCTGTAAGTGCCCGCGCCGGCCTGGAATTGCTGGCTCCAGGAAGTCTCGTAGCGGTGGTAGAGCACGTGGTTGACGTTGACCAGCGGCATCACGCTGAAGTCCGACTTGGGGTTGAAGTACGGCACGTCGTCGGATTTCGAGTTGTGGCTGGTGCCAACTTCCAGGCCGGCGTCGACCTGAATGTTCGGCGCGGTGTAGATGCCCTCGCGCCCGGTCACCAAGGCTTCGACGCGGTTGTTGCCATCGCTGAAGTGCGATGGGCTGACCGACACGCGCCACTCGCGGCTTTCGTTGGCGCGCCAGCGCAGGAACGCACTGCCGCCGTTGGCCTTGATGTCGCTATTGAGCGCGCGCAGCGGGGTTTCCGCCGAGAGGTATTCGAGGCTGCCGCCGTATTGCCAGTGATCGTTGATGTCGCGGGCAATCGCCAGGCGCGCGCCCTGTTTGTCACCGAAGCCGTAATCGTGATTCGACACCTCGGCTTCGAGGGTCATGTCACGGGTGCGCCGTTCCAGGCCGACACGCTGGAAGCGATGGTGGCCGGTGCCTTCGGCGAAATCACCGGTGGCATAACCGGCGCCGGCAAACACGCGCCAGTCTTCGTTGATCGGTGGGCTGTACAACGTGCTCTGGATACCGAAATCACGGCTGCCGCTGACCGCACCGGCATCGCCGCTGCCGCCACCGTTGGCCTTGCCGCCGTAGGCTTCGACGCGCAGTTCGGCCATGTCATGCACTTCCCGTTCGCGGGCCAGGCGCTGCACCTGGCGGTTGTCCGGATAACGCGCGACCACATCGTCGACCAGCGCATCGTTCTGCCGCCACTCCTGCAACTCCATCGCGGTACGCGCCTGAGCGACCTCCAGGCCGGCATCGCGCGGGGCCATGCTCTCGGTTTCCTTGAGCTGGCTTTCCGCGCGGCGCGGCATCTGGCGGGCAAGGTAGAGATCGGCCTGGGCCAGACGCAAGCCAAGGTTGCCCGGTGCCTGCTCGACCAGAGTCTGCAGGCGCTCCTCGCCGTGGGGCAGGTCGGAACCGTAGGTGCCGGCCTGCGCCGCGAGCTGCTGCGCGTCCATCCATTCGTCGTTAGGGTTGCCGATCGGCAAGCCCTTGAGCTCGACGCGCGGTCGCTGGGCTTTCGCTGCGTCTTCGGCGACCTTGCGCGCCTCATCGGCGCGGTCGCTTTCCAGCAGCGAGTAGTACAGCGCAGTGGTGTCTTCGAGGCGATCACCGACATCGGCGTCCGGCGCCGAAAGCACCTGGCGATACAGATCGGTAGCAATCTCAGGCTCGCGCTGATCCAGATAAGACGCCGCTACCCAGCGCAGGGCGTAGGTCGGAATCGCCACGCCTTCGGCTTGCAGTTTCTGGTATTCGCTGATCACGTCGGCGGTGCGCGCACGGGCCTTGAGCGCGCCCATACGGTCGATGCGCCAGCGCGTCACGTCATCGTGGGCAGTGGCGTCAGGCGTCCAGGTCGCGAGCAATTTGTCGTAATCGCCCAGCGCGCGGTCGGCGATGACGTAGCGTTCCTTCTCGCTGCGGGTGGCCAGTTCGGCGAGGCGCACGCGTTCGGCGGCGAGATCACCTTCGAGGCGGCGCAAGGTCACCGGATCAATCAGGCCAGGACGTTGACTGGCCAGACGCAGCGCCGGTTCAGGCAGACGGGCCTTTTGCAGGGCGACCACGTACTCACGGGCCACTTCAGGTTTGTTGCCGGCGCGGATGAAGGCTTGATCGAATTCAAACAGCGCATCGTACTGTTTGCCGGCGCGACCGAGGGCATAGCCCAAGGCGAGGCGGCGTGACGGATCGTCGGGTTTGGCGGCGACCAGCGCCTGGGCGCGGGTGACGGCCTGATCGGGCTTGCCGGCATCGGCCTGAGTCAGCGCGAGGCCCAGTTGCAGGTCAGCGTTGTCCGGCTCCAGCGCCAGCGCTTTGTTGTAGACCTGGGTGGCCTGATCCCAGCGCTTGAGGTTGCGATAGGCACGCGCGGCGGCGGTCAGTGCCTGCACCGGCAGGACGCGGTCGCGACCTTGTGTTTCATAGACCTTGACCACTTCGGCATCGAGCCCGGCCCAACTGGCGATTTGCAGGTGATCGCTGACCTGGCCGTCGCTGGCCTGGCCCGGCGGCACCTGACGCAAAACCGTCAGCGCAGGCGTGTAATGCCCGGCGCGGGCATCGCGCACCATCTCGTCGTAGGGTGTGTCGGCCAACGCCAGCACTGGCCAGAGCAACTGGCTGCACAGGGCGAATCGGAACAAAGGGCGCAAACCACGATGTAATACAGGGCCATCAATACGCGGCATTTGTCAGCATCCTTACATGGCCAGCCGGGTCGCAATGCCCTCCTTGCCCATTCGTAACGGTGGCCGACAATGACAGCCTTCGGCCAAGCTTGGTGAGGCAGTCTGCACGCAAGCGTAGTCGAGTTTTCACAACGCAATAATTGTTCAGAATCGGCCTGTCTGTAAAAAACCCGTACAGCAAAACGCCCGGCGCCTGTTTACACAGGGGCCGGGCGTCTGGAGGGCGCGCGGTGGGCTTATTGCTCTTGGGTGACGCCGGCAAACTTGCTCATGAGGAAGCCGATGAACTGCTCGACGGTCATCTTCTGGCCGTTGAATTCGACCTGATTGGCCGCGTAATGCAGTTTGGTCACCACGTTGGTGCCGTCGGCGACAGCCAATTGCGAGCCGACCGCCATGCCGGCGAACATGTCCGCCGCTTCCTTGGACTGATCGACGATGGCTTTGGCGTCAGTCTGGCCATCGAGTTGCGCCTGCACGCTGAGCAGATCGACCAGCATGGGTTTGGACACCTGGATATTCAGGTCGAGCAGCGCGATCAGCTGCTTGCCGAGTTGATCCGGCGGCAGATCCATCGATTGCGGTTTGGTCAGGTCGATCACCAGATTGGCGCGGCTTTCACCGTTGGCGGTGTTGAACGACAGGTTCTCCAGCGCCAGTTGCGGGCCGGCAGCCAGCAGCTTCTGCAGATCGGCTTTGACCTGGGCGTTTTCCGCTTCGGTGAGGTTCAGCTCCGGTGCCGGCAGACCCTGCGCGGCGGCCTCCGCGGCAGCTTTTTCGTATGGCTGCAATTTGGTCTGGTAGATCTGCATCAGCGACATGGTCGACGGAATATCGAGGTTCTTCAGGCTCATGGCCATGGCTGCCGAACCGACTTTCTTGTCGTTGAGCGTCACTTCGCCGATTTTGTAGTCGGCACGCCCCGAGGCGTTGCTGCCGCTTTCTTCGGTGCGGTTCTTCATTTCGAAGTTCTTCACGCCCAGCACCATCGGCTTGGCGCCGAAGGTGGTTTTGCTGCTGGTCACTTCCAGGGTGTTTTCCCCGGTGTAGTAGCCGTAGCTGCTCTTGGCGAGGTTGCTGGCCAGGGTCAGGCCGTTGAGCTCGACCTGCACCGGCGCCTGGTCTTCCGACACGGTGACCAGTTTCAGGTTGTCCATGTAGCCGTCGGCCTTGACCTTCTGCGCCTGGGCGCTGGCGGCGATGTCCATGCTCAGACCGGAAAACTTCAGGCTCGATTGCTCATCCAGCGCGGTTTCGAACGGCACCAGATTCAAAGTGCTGGTGGTCGATTCGTCGTAGCCGATGTTGGTCACGCCCTTGAGCGGCGCGGCGCCGTTGGTGGCGGCGAACCATTTTTCCGTGGACGGGCTCTTTTCCAGCTCATAGTTGCTGGTGGCCATGACCGGCAGCCACTTCAGCGAAACCAGACGCGAGAACGGCAGCGGGCCATGTTCGATGTGATCGACGAACAGCAGCTCGACCGGCGCATCGCCGAACATCTCGCCCTCGCCCTTGAGGCGATAGTGCGCGGTGCTGGTGAAGGTGTGGCGCTCCAGCGACACCAGTTCCAGCGACGCGGTGCCGTTGGAGCCGGCCATGGCGGTCTGCAACTCTTTGTTGGCGTTGGTCACGGCGTTGTTCAGCACGCCTTCGATCTTGGTCCCGGTGTACCAGGCCCCGCCTGCGCTGATCGCGCCAATGGCAACAACAATTCCGAGAAGCACGCCTGCTGATTTATTCATGAATGACCTGATCGGTTTCCGTGGCTGTGGATGAAGTCGTCTTCCTTGAACCCGGGATCGGGTCGCGGCTCGACTGTGCGCAATTAAGCGGTGGAGATTAGCACCGGGCGCGGGCGACGGCCCAATGTTTAAAGGTTAAAGAGTGTCTATGGACACTTGGGAGAGCAAAAAGATCGCGGCCTTCGGCAGCTCCTACATTTGGAATGCGATTCTCCTGTAGGAGCTGCCGAAGGCTGCGATCTTTTGATTTCAGGAATACTGGACTTCGATTTCATCCAGTTGATGATCAAAACTCTTCAGCCGCGCCGTCCAGGTATACACCAGCACTTCGAAGTCACGATCGATCACCGCTCCGCCGGTGGTATCCGCCCGGACATCGCAGAAATCCAGCTGATAGCGCTCGCGGGCCATGGCCGTGGCGACGTCGGACAGCTCGCGTGCGTTGTTCAGCCAGTGCCAGCCGTCATCGGCGATCTGCTTGTCGAGTTCCAGGCATTGCTTCTTCAGGGCTTCGAGGCTTTTTTCCAGCGGCGTGCCGGTGAGCTCGCCCATGACTTCGGCGAAGGTTCGCCCGGGCTGCCAGTAGCTGCCCCAGAAATAGCGGTCGAACACGGTTTCGACCCGGCGCAGGGCGACTTTGGTGTCCCAGATCAGCACGAGCATCTTGCCCCGTTCGAGCTGACGCTTCTTGACCCGTTGCAGTTGAATCGAGGTCCACGCGACGACGACGATCGCCATCACCGCGATCAGCGCAACGGCGCTGTCGAGGAAAATCATCGCCGTATCGATCTGGTGGGCCAGCATGATCCCGTAGAAATACGTGGCCGAGAGCAGCACCAGTGCCACCAGAGCGCACCAGAAGCCGAGAGCGTAAGGGTTTTTCATTATTGTTTCCCCTGGGCCAGCACTAGCAATGTGCATTGCAGGAGCGCTTGGCATGGGGCGCCCCTCCAACACTTCAAAGCATAGCAACGGCCTCAGGGTTTGCTGGCGCTCGAGGTGTTCGTTCGTCCGCTTTCCCAGCCACCGCCCAGGGCGAGGAACAAATCGATCTGGCTCATTGCGACCTGGGTGTTGGCGGCGGCCAGTTGCGCGGTGACATCGGTGTAGGTACGGGTTGCTTGCAGGTCGGCAAGGAACGACTCGCGGCCGGCCTGGAAGAAGCGGTGCGTCTGCTCGGCCGCGAGCTTGGCCGACTGCTCGGCTTCGGCCAGCGCATCACGGCGTTGCAACAAGGCGCTGTACTGGGCCAGACCGGTCTGGGTCTCGCGGATGGCGTTGAGCACCACGCCGTCAAAATGCGCCAGCGCGCCTTGAGTGTTGGCCTCGGCTTCACGAATGCGCGCACGGGCGCCGTTGGTCGGTACTTTCCAGCTCAGCGACGGGCCAAAGCCCCAGCGGTTGGTCGACGGGTCGCCAAGGTCATCAATGATGCCGACGGTGCCGATGGTCGCGCCGATGCTGATGTCCGGGTACAGCTCACCGGTGGCGATGCCGATGCCGGCGGTTGCCGCTGCAAGACGCCGCTCGGCCTGACGAATATCCGGGCGGCGCTTGAGCAGCGCAGCGCCGTCACCGACCGGCACCAGTTGCGCGATCTTTGGCAGCTCGGCGCAACTGGCCGTGCCCGCCGGCAATTGCTCGACCGGTCTGGCCAGCAGCATCGACAAACGGAACAGTCCGGCCTGCCGCGCCGCTTCATAACGCGGCAAGTCGGCGCGCAGGGATTTGAATTGGGTCTGCGAACGGGTGACCTGGGTCTCGTCGCCACGTCCGGCATCACGCAGACGCTGAATCAGCGTAGTGCTCTGCGATTGCAGATCGAGAGAATGCTCGGCGATTTCCCGCTCTTCGTTGGCAGCGCAGACCTGGGTGTAAGCACGAACCACGTCCGCCACCAAAGTGATGCGTGCGGTATCGGCAGCAGCCTGAGTCGCATCGGCATTGGCTTTGGCCGCTTCGATGCCGCGTTGCAGAGTGCCCCACAGGTCGAACTGGTACGAAGCGCTGATGCCGATATCGGCAATGTTGGCCACCGGGACTTTCTCCGGCAGCAGGAACGCCTGACCGGATTCCTGCAAACGTTGCGCGCCCATTTTCACCCCGCCGCTCCAGCCGCCAGCGGCCTCGGCTTCATCCACCTGAGCACGTGCCCGCGACAGGTTCGCCGCCGCTACACGCAAATCGGTGTTGGACGCCATGGCCTGCTGCACCAGTTGATCGAGGCGCGGGTCTTTATACAGCCGCCACCAGTCCGCCGGCACCGGCGCCGAGATTACCGGTTTGCCGGCGACTGCCAGCTCGCCCTGAATGTCCTTGCGCTGCACCGCCGCGTCGGTGGGCAGCTGATAATCCGGGCCGACCATCTGACAGGCCGAGAGCATCACGCCCAACCCGGCGATCAACCAGGCCCTGCTCATGGCTGCGGCTCCTCATGCTGATCGTCGATGATCGACACAGTGGCGGTACGCCCGGCGATCATGCGGAAGTCGGCCGGCACCTCATCAAAAGCGATGCGCACCGGAATCCGCTGCGCCAGACGTACCCAACTGAACGCCGGGTTGACGTTGGGCAGCAGGTTGCTGCCGCTGGTGCGGTCGCGGTCTTCGATGCCGGCGACGATGCTTTCGACATGCCCGCGCAACCTGGCGCGGTCACCGATCACGCGAATATCCACCGATTGCCCGACGTGGATGCCGTCGAGTTTGGTTTCTTCAAAATAGCCGTCGATGTGGAAGGAGTTGCTGTCGACCACCGACAACACCGGGCGCCCGGCGGTGACGAATTCCTGCGGACGCGGCGCGCGGTCGTTGACGTAACCGTCGACCGGGCTGCGGATCACCGAGCGATCAAGGTTGAGCTGCGCACTATCGACCGCCACCAAGGCTTCGGCCAATGCCGACTGTGCACGGGCGACGCGCGACTGGCTTTCTTCCAGTTGTTCGGCCGGCACCAGATTGCCGAGGCCACGGTTGCGCTTGGCTTCACGCTGCGCCTGGGCGAGGGTTTCTTCGCGATCGGCGACGGCGGCCTTGGCCTGGCGCAGAGCCAGTTTGAAGCGGTCCTGGTCGATGCTGAACAGCACCTGGCCACGCTTGATCAACTGGTTGTCTTTCACCTCGACCTGCTGAATCAGCCCGGACACATCTGGGGCGATCTGGATGATGTCGGCGCGAATGTGGCCGTCGCGGGTCCACGGCGCGAACATGTAATACATCACCATGCGCCAGACGAGGACAACGGCAAAAGTCACGATCAGCAGGGTCAGGACCACGCGACCGATGGTCAGAAACGGTTTTTTCATGTCATCAGGTATCGACTGAGTGAGTCCACGCCGTACAGCAGCACGGCGTAGAGCGCCACGTTGAACAATGCCCGGTGCCAGACCAGACGGTAAAAGTGCAGGCGTTGCAGCACGCCATGCACCAACAGAAACAGCACATAAGTGATGCCCATCAGCACCAGCAGGGTCGGCAGGAAAATGCCGCTGATATCCAGATCACCGATCATAGGGGCGCTCCATCGGGCAGCGGTTCTTCGGGCTCGGCGCTGGAGACGAATTCGACGCCGGGCAGCAAGGCCAGACGCAGACCGCTCAAGGCGTGCAACAGGTGCAGACGGGTTTCGTCGTCGCCCTGACCGTTCAGCGCACGGCGGGTGCGATCAAGGGTCATCAGCAGACCGCTCGGTGCCGGCAGGCGTTCGTCGGCTTTGAGGCACGCGCGAAAATACTCGCCGACCTCGCCCACCACTTGTCGCAGCAGGGCGTTTGGCACGCCAGTGACGCGCGGGGTGTAGGCAAGCAGATCGAGCATATTCAGACCGACACGCACTTCACGCATGGCAATGCCGGTGTCCTGACCGGTCAGGGCCAGACGCGGCAGGTGCTGCATCAGCCGATCGAGCAACTGCACGCCCAAATGCCGATGCTCGGCGAGACTGGCCGGCTCGGTCATGCTGACGATGTCTTTCCAGCTGAACCGGGTCAGACGCTTGGCCGCCAGCTCGGCGCCGAACGGTCGCGCCACCAGCGTCCAGATGAAAGCGAACAACAGCCCCAGCGGCCCGGCGAGGTTGGAGTTGGCGAAGGCGAAAAAGTCCGCGTCGTACGCGCCCTGAATACTGATGAACGAGGAAGTGTTAACCAGCGTCAGCAGCATGCCGAGGTAGAAACGCGGCTGCACCGTCAGGGTGCCGATGCAAATGAACGGCACGGCAAACGCCAGCACCAGCATCGGGAAATCGTGCAGGTTGGGCAGAATCAGAAACAGATAAAGGCTGGCGAACAGCACCGACATTCCGGTCCAGAAAAAGAACCGGTAAATCTGCGGCGCCGGGTCGTCCATCGAGGCAAAGAAGCTGCACGCCACCGCCGCCAGGATCACCGCGCTGCCGCCGTCCGGCCAGCCGAGCAGGATCCACAGCACCGAAGCAACGATGATCGCCAGAATGGTCGAGGTCACCGAGTAGAGCATCAGCCCGCGATCGATGAACGGCGTCAACCGGCCCAGGCGCCAATGCCGGTAGACCGCGCGCCAGCTGTCCTGGCGCTCGCACAGAATCGCATCCTGCAGGCTGCGACAGTCCTGCCACAGATCGATGAATTCACCGAGGCGGTAGATCGCGTTGGAGAACAGCAACTGTTTGCGCTCCTCCAGCGCTTCGGCGCTCGGTTGCAACGCGTCGAGTTGATCTCTGAGTGCTTGCCAGCGCTCGAGATTGGCGTCCGCGTAGCCCAGCCATTCCCGGGTCGCGGTCAGCAGCGGCTGGAATTTCTCCACCAGTTCCGGGGTGCGGCGTTCGAGGGCGTAAAGCGAATCCTCAAGGGCATCGATCACCGGCAACAGGTGAATCATCCGCCCGCGCAGTTCCTTGGTGTTACGCACGGTTTGTGGCCGCGCGCCTTCGTGGGGCAACTGGCCGATCATCAATTCGAGGCTGTTGAAGTTGGCGACCATGGCCATGCGCAGCGCGGTGACTTCTTCCGGCTGCACATCGCGGCTGAGAAACTTCAGGCTGTAGCTCGTCGCATCGGCGAACCACTTGCTTACTGCATCGTTGAACACCGGCGCCAGCCGACGCGGCCAGAACATTGCACCGACCACCGCAGCAACGGCGATGCCAAGGAAAATCTCTTCGGTACGCGCCTCAGCCACGTCCCACACCGCCAGCGGATTATCGACCACCGGCAGGGCAATCAGCGGCAAGGTGTAGCCGGCCAGCATCAGCGCATAGCTGTTGGCCGTGCGCAGATGCAGGGACATGAACAGCAGAATGCCGGTCCACAACGCGATCACCACCACCAGCACATAGGGGCTCTGCACGAACATCGGCACGAACAGCACCGCTGCCGCCGCACCGAGAAATGTACCGGCCGCGCGGTACAGCGCTTTGGAGCTGGTCGGGCCGAGAAATGGGCTGGAGACGATGTACACCGTGGCCATCGCCCAATACGGACGCGGCATTTGCATGAGCAAGGCGATGTACAGCGCAATCATCGACGCTGCAAAAGTACGGACCCCGTAAAACCAGTCACGGGCCGGCGGCATGCCAGTGAAAAAACCGTTCAAGAATTGACCACCACAGGCGAACTCGCCGCCTCAAAAGCCCTCAGTACCCGAAGCGTAGCTTCCAGATCGCTGCGCTCGATGCCTTCCAGCACTTCGTGGCGCAGGCGCACCAGCTCGGCCTCCACCGCCTGCACCAGCTCGCGGCCGGTATCGGTCAGGCTCAGGCACTTGGCGCGGCGATCCTGAGCGTCTTCGGTGCGACAGACGTAACCGGCATGGCACAGCTGATCGAGCAAGCGCACCAGCGAAGGACTCTCCATCCCCGCAGCCTGGGCGACTTGTACCTGACGCACGCCCTCGCCCAAGCGGCCGATCATCAACAAGGGCACGGCGCAGGCTTCGGAAATTCCATAGTTGACCAGCGTGGTCTGGCAGATCTTCCGCCAATGCCGGGCGGCCACCACCATGGCGCTGCTGATGTTCATCTGGAGACTGTCGAGGGAATCAGACACGGGATAACGGACACTGTTAGTTTGCTAACTATCAATATCGCATTGGAGGGGAATTTCAGTCAAGTTTTGAAACAAATCTCCCCACGCTTGGCCGAGGCGTACCACGAGTTGGATTTGTAATTTTTCGAAGAAAAAATCTAATGCGACGGACAGAACCAAATTTTTTTTACAGTAAGAAGGTTTTTTTTACATCTGAGCCTTTTCGCGCAATTTTTTTTACATGCTGCGCCTCATGCCAGACGATACATCAACTGATCCCACACGTTGGCGGCCCAGTCCGGTCACTCAAGAATCTCATCGACAAACATCGGCCATTTGAATAAAGCGGGGGCTCGTTCAACGGTTCTTGGCAGTATCGTAAACACTGCTGCGTTCGCGCTTGCCAACCGCTAGCACGGAAACCACGACTCGTTCGTCGATGACTTGGTAAACCAATCGATACCCCGAGGCTTTGAGTTTGATTTTGTAGCAGTCGGGCATGCCGTGGAGTGCGTCAGCCGGGATTCTGGGAAGCTTCAGCCTCTCACCCAGCTTCTTTTTGAATTGCTCACGCAATGTATGACCCAGCTTGTTCCACTCTTTGTGCGCAGACGGCAGAAACTCAAGCTTATAAGTCATCCAGGCTTACCGAAATGGGCGTTTCGTGGAGGCGCGAACGAACAATGTCAGCCAGCTCAAGATCATCAAGCCGCTCCATCATTGCTTCATAAACTTCGGCCGGCACCATATAGCCCATGACGCGATTGTGGTTGAGGACAGCGACGGCCCCCCCATGTGCACCGTTCAACACGGCAGTAGGATTTTTCTTTAATTCAGAGACACTGACAGCCATATCGGCGAGAACGCTTTGCATAATAAGAACCTCAAATTAGGACGTGATTTTGGTCTATTTATGCCATGCGGACAACTGTGGCGTTCAACGAGGATACAACTTCGCGATGATCACCCCACCCGCCCCTTACGCAACATCACATTCAACTGATCCACCACCTCCGCCCAATCCGCATCGTCGAGAATCTCCTCGCGCAGAAACTGCGCCTGACCTGCCGTCCAGAAAAACGCGTCAGCCAGATGCAGATCCGGTTTGAGCGGCGAATGGGTAGCGATGAATTGGTCGATGCCGGTCGGATCGTCGGCGAGGCCGAGTTGTTTGAACAGGGCCGGGAGGCTGTGCTGCGGATTTTCCATGATGCAACTCCTCTGCAATTCAGGTCCGGCGTCACGCCGTTTGCTGCAGTGGAGTTGAGCATAGCTGTCGCCGTGGGTTCAGGGTCTGGCGACGTCCGGCGAGCCTGCGGCCAGTTGCGCTGCCGGATAGACCGATTGCCATCCGCCGCCCAACGCCTTGTACAAACCGACCATCGCCAGGGAGACGCCGGTCGAGCTTTCCACCCATTGTTCCTGCGTGGCGAGCAAGGCGCTCTGCACGGTGAGGACGTTGACGAAATCGACCACGCCTTCGACGTATTGCTGTTGCGCGGTGCGCAGGGCGATCTGGTTTTGGCGCACGGCTTCGGCGAGGCTGTCGCGCCGGCGCTGGCTGGCGTTGTAGGCGGTCAGTTGGTCGTCGATTTCATGCCAGGCACGCAGCACGGTCTGCTGGTAGGCGATGGCCGCTTCCTGCTGTTGGGCTTCACGCAATTGGAGCATGCCGCGCAGGCGTCCGCCGTCGAACAACGGCAGGCTGAATTGCGGGCCGATGGCAAAGGCGCGCGAGCCCCATGAACCGAAATCGCTCAGTTGCATCGCTTGCGAACCGAGGTTGCCCGATAGGGTGATGCGCGGATAGAAATCGCCTTGGGCCACGCCGATATTGGCGGTGGCGGCGTGCAGCCGCGCTTCGGCCTGGCGGATATCCGGGCGGCGCTCGGCCAGTTCCGACGGCAGGCCGATGGCGACTTGCAGTGGCGACTGCGGCACTGCCGCGTCTGTGGATAACGCTTGAGCGAGGGCCTGCGGCGGTTCGCCCATCAGCAGACTGATCGCGTTGATCAGTTGCGCCTGACGCTGCTCGAGCGCCGGCAGCCGTGCCTCGATGGCGGCGACTTGCGCGGCGGCTTCGGCGACGTCCAGGTCGGTCGCCACACCATCGGCCAGCCGCAGCTGCGAGAGTTTCAGGCTGTGGCGGGCGACGTCGAGGTTCTGCTCGGTGACGGCGCGGGTGTTCTGCACGCCGCGCAGCTGAATGTAGTTTTGCGCGGTGTCGGCAAGCACCGTCAGCAGCACACCGCGACGATCATTTTCTGCCACTTCGAGATTGGCATCAGCGGCTTCGGTTTCACGGCGCACGCGGCCCCAGAAATCCAGTTCCCATGACGCCGAGAAACCGGCATCCCACAGGTTAAAGGCCGAATCACCGTTATTCCCCGACGGATCGTTCAAGCCTTCGCCGCTGTTGCGTTTGCGTGCGTAGCTGCCGCTGGCGGTGCTGTTCGGATAACGTTCGGCGGTGATTACCTGGCGCGCGGCGCGGCTTTGTTGCAGACGGCTGCTGGCCAGTTGCAGGTCGAGGTTGCTGTTCAGTGCGCGCTGGGTCAGCGCGGACAGCTGCGGGTCGTGGAAGGTTTCCCACCAGCGTTCGTTCAAGGGTTCGCTGACGGCCTGGCTCGGGGCGGACCGGGCGGGTTTGGCCCAGTCGGCCGGCTGCCTGGTTTCGGGTTTCTGGAAGTCCGGGCCGACGGTGCAGGCGGTGAGACTCATTGTGAGCAAGGCACTGAAGGTTAGCTGCTGCCACTGGCTTTTTCGCGTGCAGGCTCGCTCCCACAGGGAGAACGCATTACACAATGTGGGAGCGAGCCTGCTCGCGAAGGCGGCAGCCGATTCAACACCGATCATCGCTGCGTCACCTCGCGCCCGGACGCCCTTGAGCTGGCGGTATCAATACTCGCCTCGACCGACATCCCCACCCGCAACCGCTCGGCCAGTGGCTGGCCCGGCTCCAGCACGATCTTCACCGGAATCCGCTGCACAACCTTGGTGAAGTTGCCCGTCGCGTTGTCCGGTTTCACCGCCGCAAAGGTCACGCCAGTTGCCGGCGCAATGCTCTCGACGCGGCCGGTCAGGGCTTCGCCGCCGAGACTGTCCACTCGGACTTGCACATCCTGCCCGGGCTGCACATCGGTCAACTGGGTTTCCTGAAAATTGGCCACCACATAGGCCTGCTGCAATGGCACCACCGCCAACAGTTTGCTGCCCGGCGTGACGTAAGCCCCGACACGCACCGCACGCTCGCCGATCATGCCGTCCTGCGGCGCGGTGATGCGCGTGTAGGACAAGTTGAAACTGGCAATCTCCAGCGCCGCCTGCGCGTGTTTCAGATTGCCTTCGGCGGCGTTGCGCTGGGCGGTGAGAATCTCGACCTGCTTGCGTTCGGCCGCCAGTTTCGCCGTCGCGGTGTCAAGGCGCGCCGAGGCCTGATCGATGCGCGTGCGCGCCTGCTGCGCGTTCTGCACGGTGCCAGCGCCGACACCGGCGAGATGGTTGTAGCGGTTCAGTTCCTGCTGCGCAAAAGCCATTTCCGCTTTGGCCGAGACCACTGCAGCCTGCGCCTGAGCAATCAGCGAAGCCTGCCGCTCGAGAGTCGCGTTGGCGTTCTGCAATTGCGCCCGCGCGACCAGGGTTTGCGCATCCGCCGCTTCCGCCGCTGCGCGCAGATCACGGTCATCGATCAGCGCCAGCAACTGCCCGGCCTTGACCTGCTGGTTGTCTTCGACCAGCACCTGCTTGATGAACCCGGCCACGCGCGGCACCACCAGCGTGTAGTCGGCGGAGACGAAGGCGTCGTTGGTGGTTTGCTCGGTGCGTTGGCCGAACAGCCCGGGCATTGCCAGATACACCAGCACGCCTACCGCCAGCGCGGCAGCCACGGCCACCGCGAGTTTTTGCTTGGATTGAGTCATAAAAAGCCTTCAGTTTCAGTACAGCTATCAGGTCGGCGCGCGCGGCGGATAAATCCGCGTTGGCAGCCAGAAAATCAGCAGAATCAACGCCACGGCAACGCCGGCCATGCATACGTAGAGATCGGACGAAGTCAGCACCACCGCCTGCTCGTGCACGCGGTGAGCGAGGCCCGGGTCGCTGTGATCGGCCAGCGGCGAATTGCCGAGGCTGTCGACCAACATGGTCGAATGGAAATGCAGGCGCGCGGTGGTCAGCGCTTCGATGACGCCGGTGGCAACCACGGCGGCAAGGCCTTTGACGGTGTTGAACCACGCCGACGCGAACGGCCCTTCCATCGGCGTGATACTGCCGGTCGACAACATCAGCAGCGGCAACACCGCCATCGGCTGGCCGAAAATCTGCAGCCATTGCAGGACGTAGAAATCGTCGCGAATCCACGCCGAAGTCAGGTGCGAACCGCCCAGGCAGGACAGCGCGAGCATGCTCAGACCAATGCCGAGCACCCAGCGGCAATCGACCCAGCGCAAGTTGCACAGCGCTGCCACCAACGGCAGCGCAATCAGCTGCGGCAATGCGGCGATGAGCATGATCGGCGCGGTTTGCGCCGGGCGATAACCCTGCACCTGCGCCAGATAACTCGACGGAATCAGCACCACCGCCAGCAGCACGATCAACACCCCGGCGAGGGTGATCAAGGCGAACAACAGGTTGCGGATGCCGAGCATCTGCAGCTTGAAAAACGGAATCGGCTGCGACCATTCATTGATCATGAAAGCCACCAGCAGCAGCGAACCGGCGCCGAGCAAAGCGCAGATCAGGTTCGATTCGAACCAGTCCAGTCGATTGCCCTGCAACAAACCGATCACCAGCATGCAGATCGCTGGAAAGCCCAGCAGCAGGCCTTTCCAGTTGAACGCCCTGAGACGTTCCAGCCGCAGCGAATCCTGCGGCAATCCGTAAGCCACTGCGGCCATGGCGATCAGGCACGGCACGATGATCTGCCAGAACGTCCACTGCCAGCCGACGTATTCAGTCCACAGGCCGGCCAGCGGCGTGCCGAGTCCCGGGCCGAAAGTCGCGGTCAGTGCGTAGCCGGCCAGTCCGTACAGTTTGATGTTCGCTGGGAGAAAGCGCAGTGCGACGGTCATCAGCATCGGCGGCAATGCACCACCGGCGAGGCCTTGGAGGATGCGCATCAGCAGCAGACTTTCGTAGTTCGGGGCGAACGGGCACAGCACGCCGAGCAAGGTAAACAGGCCGATCGCGCAGAGGGTGAAGCGGCGCAGCGAGAAGGTCACCGAGCACCACGGCGCGAAGGCCATGGCCGCGACCGACGTGGCTGTGTAGCTGGCGACCAGCCAGGTGCCTTCGTCGTAGCCGATGTGCAGCGCGCCGCGAATATCGGCGAGTGCGACTTTGATGACCATCTCGTTGAGGCCCGAGACCAGCACGGCCAACAGCACGCCGACCAGACCAATGATGATCCGCGCCCCGAACACCGGTGGCGCAGCCGCCGTCGCCGGGCTGGTCGCGGCGAGAGGTGCCGGGACCGTCAGGGATGTCATGAATGAAAAGCTCCGGGGGTGAAATACCGGAGCATTTTAGTGGGGCTTGATGCTGACGAAAATTGACTTATTGGCAGGTTATAAGTGCATCAGACACAACGATAAATGCATATGTGGGAGCGAGCCTGCTCGCGAAAGCGGTGGACCAGTCGCCATTGAGGTGACTGATTCGACGCCTTCGCGAGCAGGCTCGCTCCCACAGGATTCGATGGTGTCTGATGATTTATGGCTGTGCCGCCAGCCACGTTTCATCGCAGCAGGTCTTGAGGGTTTCACGCAGCCAGCGGTGGGCCGGGTCCTTGTCGAAGCGCGGGTGCCAGGCCTGGGTCAGCATCAGCATAGGCAGCGGAATCGGCAGGTCGAACGAACGCAGTTTCAGGCCCAGCCGCCGCACGCTGAGCAGTGCTTCTTTGGGCACCGGCAGGATCAGGTCGGAGTCGGGCAAGGCAAACATCGCCGCGTGGAAGCTCGGCGCGATCACCGCCACCCGGCGCTCCAGCCCCATCGCATTCAACGCCGTGTCGATCGGGCCGCGAGCGATGCCACGGCGCGACATGCTGATATGGGAAAAACCGGCGTAGCGCTCGGCAGTGATTTCGCCGTCGAGCAATGGATGATTCTCGCGCACCAGACCGACGAAGTGGGTGGAGAACAGGTTCTGCACTTTCACTTCCGGGGTGAGCGGACGGGTATTGCTGACGCTCAGATCGATGCGCCCTTCGCGCAGCGCCTCATCGTCGCCATCGCCTTCCGGGACGAAGCGCAATTCACAATGCGGAGCGAGCTGGTCGAGGGTGTCGAACAGTTTGCCGCCGTAGACGCCGACGAAGAAATCATTGGCGCGGATGCTGAACCGTCGGCGCAAGGTGCCCAGTTCAACGCTATCGGCGGAGCGGAACAGCAGCGCCGCCTGCTCGACCACATCGCGCACCTGTTCGCGCAGTTCGAGGGCTTTGGGGGTCGGCACCAGACCACGCCCGGCGCGCACCAGAATCGGATCGCCGATGGCTTCGCGAATCCGCGTCAGCGTGCGGCTCATGGCCGCCGGGCTGAGGTTCATGCGCCGCGCCGCACCGACCACACTGCCCTCGTCGAGCAAGGCATCGAGAGCGACCAGAAGGTTCATGTCCGGGAGTTGCATGCTGAGCACTCTTGGCTGATCTGGATTGATCCGGGCGCAATGCTAACAAACATCCCTCAAGAGTGACGATGCCAGCGCTGGCCTCTTCGCGAGCAGGCTCGCTCCCACCTTGGAATGCGTGCTCATGTGGGAGCGAGCCTGCTCGCGAAGAGGCCGGCCCAGCCAACGAAGGGCTCAGCGCTGCATACCCCAGCGCTTGACGGTCACCCGCTCAAGGGTGGCAAACACCAGATTCTCCACCAGCAAACCAATCAGGATCACCACCGCCAACCCGGCGAACACCTTGTCGGTGTACAGCTCATTGCGATTCTGGAAGATGTACCAGCCCAGCCCGCCCTTGCCACTGGTTGCGCCAAACACCAGTTCGGCAGCTATCAAGGTGCGCCAGGCAAACGCCCAGCCAATTTTCAAGCCGGCGAGAATCGACGGGAGTGCCGCCGGGATCAGGATGAACAACACAAGGCGCAAACCCTTGAGGCCATAGTTGCGCCCGGCCATACGCAGCGTCTCGGACACACCGAGAAATCCGGCATAGGTGTTCAGCGCCAACGCCCACAGCACCGAATGCACCAGCACGAAAATCAGACTGTTCTGGCCCAAGCCAAACCAGAGCAGCGCCAACGGCAGCAGGGCAATCGCCGGCAACGGGTTGAACATCGAAGTCATCGTGCTGAGCAGATCACGTCCCAACTGGGTCGAGACCGCCAATGTCGTCAGGGCGAACGCGAGGACGATGCCGATCAGGTAGCCCTTGATCAGCACCACCAGCGAGATCCACACCTTGGCCAGCAGCTCACCACTGAGCAGCCCGTCGAACAGGGCCTGCGCGGTTTGCAGAAAACTCGGCAGCATCAGGTCGTTGTTCTGAATCCGCGCGACCACTTCCCAGATGATCGCCAGCACGATCAGGATCAGGCTTTTACGCAGCCAGCCCTGTTGCCACAGGCGCGTGCCAAGCGGCAATTCGCGCTCGACCGGCACGGCGGTCAGCGGCTCGAGCACGGTTTCGAATTCTTCACGCACGGATGATGAATGGCTCATCGGGTAGTCCTCCTGGCCGCTCAATAGGCGATGCGAATGTCGTTGAAGTGGTGATCACGTTCGGTCTCCGGCGCCTGGCCCTCATCGAACAGCAGACGATGAATGCGCCGCGCCGATTCCTGAAACGCCACGCCGCCGAGGCTGTGCAGATCGTATTGATGGCTGTGCACTTCGGCGCGCACCCGCCCCGGATGCGGCGACAGCAAGAGGATGCGATTGCCGACCACCAAGGCTTCTTCGATCGAATGAGTGACGAACAGCAGGGTGAAACGAACCTCTTCCCAGAGCAGCAGCAATTCCTCCTGCATCTTGCGGCGAGTCAACGCATCGAGTGCAGCGAAGGGTTCGTCCATCAAGAGGATTTTCGGTTGCATGGCCAAGGCCCGGGCGATCGCCACCCGCGCTTTCATCCCGCCGGACAAGGTGTGTGGATAGGCGTCGGCGAATGCTGCGAGGCCGACCTTTTCCAGATAATGCAACGCACGCTCTTCGGCTTCTTTCTTGTTTAAGGTGCGCGAGGCGAGCAGCGGGAACATCACGTTCTGCTTTACGGTTTTCCACGGCGGCAACTGGTCGAATTCCTGAAACACCACAATGCGGTCCGGCCCCGGCGCATCGACGCGCTGGCCTTGCAGGCGGATCTCGCCTTCGCAGGGCTGGATGAACCCGGCGACCGCCTTGAGCAAGGTCGATTTCCCGCAACCGGACGGGCCAAGCAGGACGAACCGGTCAGCCGGGTCGACGGCGAAACTGACTTGATGGGTAGCGCGCACCACCCGCTGCGGCGTGCGGTATTCGAGGCTGACGTGATCGACGGCCAGCAACGCTTCGCTGCGGGCGATCGGGTTGCTGGCCGCGTGGCCTGGCAAAGGGGCGTTCATGATCTATCTCCGGCAAATCAGAAAGGCGCGTCGCCCTGAATGGTCGTGCGATACAGCTTGCGGCGCAGATGCGCAGGGCAGCCGGCGGCAAGGTGGATCAGCGAGCGGTTGTCCCAGAACACCAGGTCATGCGGTTCCCACTGATGGCGGTAGATGTTTTGCGGCAGCACGCTGTGGGCGAAGAGTTCGCCGAGCAACTGACGACTTTCGTCTTCCGGCAGACCGACGATGCGCGTGGTGAAGCCTTCGCTGACGAACAAGGCCTTGCGGCCGTTTTCCGGATGAGTGCGCACCACCGGGTGCACCACTTCGGCGACCTGAGCCAACTGTTCCGAAGTCAGGGTCGGGCGCCAGTTACCCTCGAACTTGGTTTCGCTGTAGCGCGCGGTATAGGAATGCGCAGCGCAACGTCCTTCGACCGCAGTGCGCAACGCAGCGGGCAAGTCGTCCCAGGCTTTGTGCATGTCGGCAAACAGCGTGTCGCCACCCTCGGCGGGCAGCTCTTGGGCGTGCAGCATCGAGCCGAGACTTGGCAGCTCTTTATAGGAGAGATCTGAATGCCAGAACTTGCCGGCGTCACCGAGACCGATGTTCTGGCCGTTCTCGATAATGTTGGAAACGATGAGGATTTCCGGGTGATTGGCCAGCAGGAATTGCTTGAGCACGTGAATCTGCAACACGCCGAAGCGGCGGCTGAAATCGATTTGCTGCTGCGGGGTGATCTGCTGATCGCGAAAGACCACGACATGGTGATCCAGATGTGCGCGGTGAATCCGCGCGAAGTCCTGATCATTGACCGGCCGGCTGAGGTCAAGGCCAACGATCTCGGCGCCGACGGCACCGCTGAAGGGACGAATTTCGAAAATTTGCGGCGCGGCAGTTGCGGCGCTTTCGGTGGCAGTAGCGGCGGACATCAATCATCTCCCACGCACGGCGCGCTCACGGACGCGCTCGTCGATCAGACACTCACGCTGGATTGCGTGTCGGTTCAGGTCGTGCGGCGCGCCGATTGGTCGGCAGGTACGCAGGTGGGTGACTTTATAGCTATAAGAATTGGAAATTAAATACCGTTAGAGAATAACGATATGGCGAATGGTGAGGGGGTGGGTGACCATTTGCGTCACTTACCGACGAATATGTAGCGCTTCGGAGGACGCCTTCGCGAGCAGGCTCGCTCCCACAGTTGGAATGCAATCTCCTGTGGGAGCGAGCCTGCTCGCGAATAGGTCGTCACCAGCGCCGAAAATCTAGCGCTCGTGCAACGCCTCAGCCCGCGCGCGGATGATCGGCTTGAGCAAATAGCTCAACACCGACTTCTTGCCAGTGATGATATCCACCGACGCCACCATCCCCGGGATGATCAGCAGTGGCTTTTCATCCGTGCCCAAGTGGCTGCGCTCAGTGCGCACCTTGATCACGTAGTAGGTGGTTTTCTTGTCTTCGTCGGTGATGGTGTCGGCGCCGATCTGCTCCAGCTGCGCCTTCAGCCCGCCGTAAATGGTGTAGTCATAGGCGGTGAATTTGACGATCGCTTCCTGTCCCGGGTGCAGGAACGCGATGTCCTGCGGGCGGATCTTGGCTTCGACCAGCAGGGTGTCGTCCAGCGGTACGATTTCGACCATGTCGCTGCCCGGCTGGATCACGCCGCCAATGGTGTTGACCAGCAACTTGTTGACGATGCCGCGCACCGGCGAGGTAACCAGCGTACGGCTGACGCGGTCTTCCAGCGCCTTGCCGGTGGCCTGGGCCTTGTTCAGATCGGTGCGCGCTTCGTTGAGCTGGGTCAGCGCTTCGCTGCGGAATTTGCCGCGGGTTTCATCGATCTTGCGCTGCACTTCCTTGATCGCCGATTCCGCGCGGGGGATGGCCAGCGTGGTCGCATCGAGCTGGCCACGGGTTTCCACTTCGGCACGCTTGAGGCGCAACACTTCCACCGGCGAGACCGCGCCCTGCGCCACCAGCGGCTCGGACATGTTGATTTCCTGACGCTGCAAGCCGAGCTGCTGACGGTACTGCGCCTGCTTGGAGCTGAACTCACGCAGCTCTTGCTGACGCTGGATCAACTGCTCCTGCAAGCCACCGATTTCGTCGTGCAATTGCTGACGGCGGCTGATGTACAGCGACTCTTCGCTTTTTGCCTGGCCCGGCACGGCTTTGAGCACGTCCTCGGGGAAATTCAGCGGACGATCATCGACTTCCGCGCTCAGGCGCTCGACCCGCAGCAGCATCGACAGGCGATCAGCCTCTGTTTCGCCGACGTTGGAGGCAAAACGCGTGTCGTCGAGACGAATCAGCGGCGCGCCGGCTTCGACGATCTGGCCTTCCTTGACGAACAGCTCGGAAACGATACCGCCCTCCAGGTTCTGGATTTTCTGGATCTTGGACGACGGAATCGCCTTGCCGTCGCCCTTGGTCACTTCGTCGATCACGGCGAAGTTGGCCCAGAGCATGAGGAACACGAAGAAGCCGATGATCGCCCAGATGGTCAGGCGCACGACGCGCGGGGCGTCTTCGATCAGCGCCTTGTTGACCTCTGGCAGCGGCTGGCCCTGCAGCGAGGCAGAGCCCTTGAAGTAGCGACGGATCGACTCCTTGACACCGGACTTAAGCAACACTGATCTGCCCCTTCTTCAACGCTTCCATCACGGCGGCTTTCGGGCCGTCGGCGAGAATCTGCCCGCGATCGATCACCAGCAGGCGATCGACCAGCGACAACAGCGATGCCCGGTGCGTGACCAGCACCACGGTCTTGTTTTCAATCACTGCTGCGAGGCGTTGCTTGAGGCGTTCTTCGCCGGTGTTGTCCATCGCACTGGTTGGCTCATCCATCAGCAGAATCGGCGGGTTGAGCAGCAGCGCCCGGGCCAGGGCGACGTTCTGCCGCTGGCCGCCGGAAAGGTTCTGCCCGCGCTCACCGACTTGCAGCTCGTAGCCTTGCGGGTGCAGACGAGCGAACTCGTGCACGCCGGCCAGTTCGGCGGCTTGCAGCACCAGCTCGTCTTCGACGTAACGCGCGCCGGACACCAGGTTGTCACGCAGGGTGCCGGACAGCAGCTGGATGTCCTGCGGCACGTAACCGATGTTGTAGCGCAGTTCGCTGACGTCGATCTGACGGATGTCCACGCCGTCGACCAGCAAGGCACCGTCGTCCGGTTGGTACAGGCCCACCAGCAGTTTCGCCAGCGAACTCTTGCCCGAACCGCTGCGGCCGATGATGCCGATCTTCTCGCCGGGACGGATGACCAGGTTGATGTTCTTCAACGCCGGGTTCTGCTGGTCCGGGTAGGTGAAGCTGAGCTGACGGCATTCGATCGCACCCTGCAAAACCTTGCGGCTCAGCGGGCGCTCTTCGAAATTGCGCTCCTGGGGCAGTTCCATCATCTGGTCGACCGAGGTCATGGTCACCCGCGCCTGTTGATAGCGCGTGAGCAGGCCGGACAGCGACGCCAGCGGGCTGAGGGCGCGGCCACTGAGCATGTAGCAGGCAATCAGCCCGCCCATGCTCAGGTTGCCGGCGATGATCTGGTACACGCCGAAGACGATCATGATCACCCCGGCCAATTGCTGGATCAGCAAGGTGATGTTCATCGCCAGACCGGAGAGCATTTTCACTCGCAGCTCGAGACGGCTGAGGGTGCCGATGGTCTGCTCCCACTGATACTGGCGCTCGCTTTCGGCGTTGTTGACCTTGACCGCGTCCAGCCCGGCGAGGGTTTCGATCAGGCTCGACTGGCGCTCGGCGCCCAGCGCCATGGTCCGTTCCATGGTCGCGATCAACGGCTTCTGCAAGGCGTAGCCGATCAACAGGGCAATCGGGAACGCCAGCACCGGAATCCACACCAGATGCCCGCCGAGAATGGCGATGACGATGAAAATCAGGATGGTGAACGGCAGGTCGATCAGACTGGTCAGGGTCAGCGAGGCGAGGAAGTCGCGCAGGCTCTGAAACTCATGGATGTTCTGGGCAAAGCTGCCGACCCGCGCCGGGCGGTATTTCATCGCCATGCCGACGATGCGCTCGAACAGCGTGGCGGAGATGATCAGGTCGGTTTTCTTCCCGGCCAGATCCAGGCACAGGCTGCGCAGGCTCTTGAGGATCAAGTCGAAGATGTAAGCGCCGGTGATGCCCAGCGCCAGCACCCAAAGGGTTGCTTCGGCCTGGTTCGGTACCACGCGGTCGTAGACGTTCATCACGAACAGCGGCGCGGCCATGGCGATGATGTTGATCAGGAAACTGGCGGCGATCGCATCGGCGTACAGCCAGCGCGAACGCTTGAGGGTGTCGCGAAACCACGAGCGTGCACGCGGGATCAGCGTGCCGTGGTTGACGTCGAATTTGTGCTGCGGCTGGGCGAAGAACACTTTGCCTGTGTAATCGTCGGTCAGCAGTTCGCGGCTGACCACCGACTCGCCGCCATCGCTTTCGCTGAGCAGCACGCGTGCTTCGTCGTCGCCCTGCCAGCCGAGCAGAACGGCACTGCGGCCATCCTTGAGCAGCAACAGCGCGGGCATGGCGATCGCCGGGATTTCTTCAAGCTTGCGCTGCAACACCCGCCCCTGCAGCCCGGCGCGAGCCGCTGCGCGCGGCAGCAACTCGACACTCAAACGTTGTTTGGGCAGCGGCAGGCCGGTGGTCAGCATCGCCGCGCTGGCAGGCTTCTGGTGCAGCATGCACAGGGCGAGCAGACCATCCAGCAACGGATCGTCATGCAACGCGCGTGGATCATGGCTGAGTTGAACTCGACTGACTTCTGATTCCACGCTCGACACTCTTTAACAGTTGAAAGGGATAACTCAGTTCATCCCAGGCAGCTGGACCTTGGGCTTCACGTCGTTCTGCACAACGGATGCCAACGGCGCGACCACTCCCTGGCTTTTGAGCAATTGGCCCATGGTCGCCTTGATTCGGTATTGAGTAAATAACTGAATGTTCTTGATTTCCGCCAGACGCCGCGAGGCGGTGAACAGCTCGTTTTCGCTGTCGAGCAAATCCAGCAGGGTGCGTTCGCCGAGGCTGAATTGACGCTGGTAGGCAGTACGCACCGAAGTGCTGCGATCGACGTATTGCTGAGCGATCGGCACCTGAGCATTGGCGTTGTTCAGGGCGTTCCAGGCCAGGCCGAGCTCTTCGTTCAACTGACGCAGGGCGTTGTTGCGGATGTCCAGCGCCTGGTTGGCCAGGTACGACTTGGATTCCAGATCGGCCTTGTTGCTGCCACCGGAATACAGGTTGAAGCGCATGCGCAGCATGGCCTGCCATTCATTGTTGTGGCCGTTCTGGCCGTCGATATCGTTATCGGCGGTACGGCCCAGCTCAGCGTCGAAGCGCGGGTAGAAGGTCGATTTGGCGGTGGCGAACTGCTTCTCGGCAGCCGCAATATCCGACTCGGCGGAACGCAGGATCGGGCTGTTTTCCAGCATCTGCGCGCGGGCTTCATTGAGGTTGGCCGGCATCATCGCCATGAACGGCGCCGGGCGCTCGAGCTGGTCGGGCATCTGGCCGACGGCGCTGAGGAAGTTGGTTTCCGCGTCGGCGAGGTTGGTCTGTTCGGTGATCAGATTGTTGCGGGCCTGGGCCATACGCGCTTCGGCCTGATCAAGGTCGGCACCGCTGCCGACGCCGCGCTGGGTGCGCAGCTGGATCTGGTCGTAGATGCGCTGGTGGCTCTTGAGGTTTTCCTCGGCCAGACGGACGAATTCGCGACGGGTGAGCACGTCCAGATACACCTGAGCGACAGTCAGTGCAGTACGCTCGGAAGTGCCAAGCAGTGAGTAAGCACGGGAGCTGACGTTGGCTTGTTGACGCGCAACTTCGTTGGACGTCGCGAAACCGTCAAAAACCATTTGCGAGAGACGTAAACTTGACTCGCTGCGGTTCAACGTCTCCCAGTGATTGCTTCCACCGTTCGCTCGAGTGGTCACACTGTCAGTGCCTTCACGGCCATAACCGCCGAGCAGATCGACCTTGGGCAGGTATCCCCCTTTCGCAGCCTTTAACTGATAATCCGCCGCCAATCGACTATTGACCCCCGCCTGAATCTCCGGATGGACATCCAGCGCCTGTTGCATGGCTTCTGGTAAGGATTGTGCTTGTACAAATGAGGCGGCGAGAGCGAAGGGAGCGGCAAGGAGCAAAAGCGAACGCATGGTTGGAATTTTCCCGGAACTTCTTGTCTTGAATCACAGCAGAAACGTGGTGCTGCGTCGGATGATGGCAACCCGAAAGACCGTATGTCGGAAAGTTCAAAAGAGGAACTGGATGACAGGCTGAAGGACAGGTCGCCGCTGAAATATCAATGTGACATTAGTGGGGCGATTGTTTAGGATGGCTCCCAGAAGGTCAATAGTTTGGCATAAAGTTAATCGCGATAATTTATAGCCAGATTATTGACGTAAATACAGCGTCAATAAGTTATCCATTTATAGAAAGTACGTCCAGACTGAAGTGGCGCCGACGCCCGTCAGGTCCATGGAAGTCAACTGAATGTGACACCCCGGAGAGTCTTCAATGAGCAGTGTTGTTGCCATCGTCAAAAGCATTGTCGGTCAGGTTTTCGTGGTGTCCCCAGAGGGCGTGCGTCGCGTACTCGTTGAAGGCGATCGCCTGTATGTCGGCGACCAGATCGATACCGGCCTGTCCGGCGCGGTGTCGCTGGAACTGGCCGATGGCCGCATGCTCGATCTGGGTCGCGACACCCAATGGAGCGCCAGCTCGCCGGACTCCAGCACTGACCTGGCCGAAGCCACGGCGCAGGCTGCGCCTTCTGTAGAAGAACTGCAGCAAGCCATCGCCGCCGGTGTCGACCCGACCACCGCACTCGAATCCACTGCGGCCGGCCCGACCGCCGCAGGTACCGGTGGCGCCGCCGGTGGTGGTCACAGCTTTGTCATGCTCGACGCCACCGCTGGCCGCGTCGATCCGACCATTGGCTTTCCGACGGCGGGCATCAATTCTGCCGGCCAAGTCGCGCAGGACACCACCGGCGGCCTGACCACCGACACCACCACCAACGCGCTGCGTGACTCGACCCTGAGCCTCAGCGCCACGCCGACCATCACCGAAGCCGGCGGCGTGCTGGTGTACACCGCGACCCTGACCCAGGCGCCGCTGACCGACCTGACCATCACCCTGTCCAATGGCGCAGTGATCGTCATCCCGGCCGGCGCCACCAGCGGCACCGTCAACGTGCCGCTGGCGCCGAACGACACGGTCTACAACGACCCGAGCCAGATCGACGTGACCGTCACCGGCACCAGCGGCGGCAACGGCATCACCGTGACCCCGCCAACTATCCCGGCGACCACGCAGGTCACCGACACTGTCGATAACACTACCGTCACGCTGACGGCTGGTTCGAGCGTGACCGAAGGCGGTCAGATTACCTATACGGCGACTTTGACCAACCCGGCGCAAACTCCGGTAACCGTCACGCTGTCGAATGGCTCGACCATTACCATTGGCGCTGGCCAGACTACCGGCACTGTTAACGTGCCGACCCCAGCGAATGACGTTTACAACAATGGCAGTACCGTTACGGCCACGATCACCGGCGCTACCGGCGGCAATTTCGAAAATCTGGTGCCGAACCCGACGCCAGCCGTTACCACCATTACCGACTCGGTCGACAACACCGGCCTGACTCTCACCGCTACCAACAACATTGTTGAAGGCGGTCAGATCACCTACACCGCGACACTGACCAACCCGGCACAAACCCCGGTAACTGTCACTCTGTCCAACGGTTCGACCATCACCATTGCTGCCGGCGAAACCGTCGGCACCGTGAACGTGCCGACTGCGGCCAATGATGTGTACAGCAATGGCGGCAGCGTCAGCACGACCATCACTGGGGCTACCGGCGGCAACTTTGAAAACCTGGTGCCGAACTCGACGCCAGCCGTTACTACCATCACAGATTCGGTTGATAACACCGGCCTGACGCTGACCGCGACCAACAACATTGTTGAAGGCGGCCAGATCACCTACACCGCGACACTGACCAACCCGGCACAAACACCGGTAACTGTCACTCTGTCCAACGGTTCGACCATCACCATTGCTGCCGGCGAAA
>NZ_RAZO01000305.1:0-5142 GCF_004307535.1 Pseudomonas sp. Sample_9 | reverse complement strand
CGTCGATTTCCAACGGCTACCGGATTACCGCGCCGAGCATCATCACGGCGGATGAAATTCTCGATATCGTCAAATATAAAAACGGAAGCAAAGTGTCCCTCTACCAGGGGCCGCCATGGGCCAAGTCCGGGTCGCTGCGCCAATCGGTGCGTGATTGCCTTTAGAAAAGGCGCTCGATTCGCAAAAAAGGCAGACACCGAAGTTCGTTGTCTGCCTTTTTTCATGGGATGGAGGCTGCGGCCAGCCACCGCAATGGTCTGTGACAGTTATCCGGGAAGCGCTGCCGGATCCTTGACTAGGCTTTGAATGTCGGCCCGTGACGGGATCGGCATGACTCAAAGGAGCCGCGGATCATGGATGATCTGGTCAAGGAAATCATTCCGCTGTTGCAGTACCTCATCCCCGGGTTTCTATCGACCTGGATCTTCTATTCCCTCACTGCATTCAAGCGACCGGATACGTTTGGGCAGATTGTGCAGGCGCTGATATTTACATTTGTGATTCAGGGCGCGGTGTTGGCGGTGGGCAACCTCTGTGTGTGGATTGGCTCGAAGGGTGTTTCATTAGGAAACTGGGATGATCGGGCGCAAACACTCTGGGCATTTGTGTTTTCGCTGTTGCTGGGTTTGTTTGCCTGTTACCTGGCTACAAGTGACAAATTGCACGGCTGGTTACGTAAGCGAAACGTCACGAAACAATCTTCTTTCCCCAGTGAATGGTTCTGCGCTTTCGCCCAGCATGAGCGCTTCATAACCCTGCATTTAAACGACGAAAGGCGCGTATTTGGCTGGCCGGTCGAGTGGCCACGGGAATCATCCAATGGTCAGTTCGTCATGAAATATCCGCGTTGGCTCACGGATGATGGCCAACCTGCATCTATTGGCGCGGAGTTTTTGTTGATAGATTCCGCGAAAGTCAAATGAGTCGAGTTCAGCCCAGTATCAGAGGGATCAACATGCCAACTGCCAGAGCACCACAACCCATGCCAAAGCATTTAGAGCGACTCTTTGTCGGGCCGGACGGAAAAATGCTGGACGTGCCCTTGATCAAAGGCCCCAGTGCGCCGCCGCCTCTGAAACCACGGTCTAGACGATAAACTTCTTCAGCCCCAACCCTGCACCACCGCCCGGCGAATCGCCTCCAGCAACATCGCGAACGCCGGGTTGTCATTGTTCTCCCGCCAGATCAGATGCAGTTCGCTTTGCACTCCTTCGCCCAGATCGATCTCGCGAAACACCACATTCCTGAAGACCACGCTGGTCGCGCAGCGCGGTACCAGCGCCAGACCCATGCCGGCGTTGACCAGCGCCAGAATCGTCAGCGACGAGCCCAGCCACTGCACGTAATCCGGCGCCACCCGCGCTGAACGCAGCGTGCCGGTCAACAATTCGTTGAATGGCGGATAGGCTTCATGGGAGTACATCAGGAACGGTTGTTTATCCAGATCGTTGACTGAGACCTCAGCTGCATTGGCCAGCCGATGCCCGCTCGGCACCGCCAGCACAAACGGTTCGCGCACCAGGCATTCGGTGGCATAGCCCGGTTCCTGCAATGGCGCCCGGGCAATGCCCAGGTCGATGCGGCGGGCACGCAAGGCCTCGTGCTGCTGATAGGTGTTCATCTCCGCCAGATCGATTTTCACCTGAGGCTGTTTGAGTCGCGCTTCGGCGATCACCTTGGGCAGAAACTCATACACCGCGCTGCCGACGAATGCGATGTTCACCGAACCAATGTCGCCCTCGGCAAACCGGCGTGCGGTGATCGCTGCTTGCTGGGCGCGCTCCAGCAGATTCTGCGCTTCGACGAAAAATGCCCGGCCCGCCGCCGTCAGCGCAACGCTTCGGGTGCTGCGGGTAAACAATTCGACGCCAAGGTGATGCTCCAGCAGCTGAATCTGCCGACTCAGCGGCGGCTGGGTCATGTTCAGGCGCTCGGCGGCGCGGCGGAAGTTGAGTTCGGTGGCGACCGTGGTGAAGCAGCGCAGTTGGGTGAGTTCGAACATTGATCTAATCCGGGTATCAATCGAATGCCAGTTTAGATTAGACGGGATCAATGCGCGGCGTCCATGATCGACCCATAGCTTCAAGTCATCCCTAAAAAAACAAGATCGGGAGTCGCCCCTTGAAAACCCTTCAGAGTCCGCCGGACATCACGGTGCTCGCCCGCGCCGCCGCCAAGGTCAAACGCCACGTACTGCCGCTGTTCGTGGTGATGTTCATCGTCAACTACATCGACCGGGTCAACATCGGTTTCGTGCGCAGTCATCTGGAGACCGACCTGGGTATCGGCGCAGCGGCTTATGGACTTGGCGCCGGATTGTTTTTCGTCGGTTACGCACTGTTCGAAGTGCCGTCCAACATGCTGTTGCAGCGCTACGGCGCGCGGGCCTGGCTGACCCGAATCATGTTCACCTGGGGCGCTGCGGCCATGGCCATGGCTTTTGTTCAGGGTGAAACCAGTTTCTACGTGCTGCGCTTTATCCTCGGTGCGGCCGAGGCCGGGTTCTTCCCGGGGATCATTTACTATTTCACCCAATGGCTGCCAGCGTCCGAGCGCGGCAAAACCATGGCGGTGTTTCTCAGCGGCTCAGCGATTGCCTCGGTGATTTCCGGCCCGGTGTCCGGTGCGCTGTTGCATATCAGCGGATTGGGCATGCACGGCTGGCAGTGGATGTTTCTCATCGAGGGCGCGGCTTCGGTGGTGTTGTGTGCTTTCGTCTGGTTCTGGCTGCAATCGCACCCGCGTCAAGCCAAGTGGCTGAGCGAGGAGGAGCGAGACGCATTGGTCGCGGCGATTGCCGAGGAGCAGCGCGCTCGCGAAGCGGTACAAGTCGCCAAGCCGTCGATGTTCAAGCTGTTGGCTGACCGACAGATCGCGCTGTTCTGCTTCATCTATTTCTCTATTGCCCTGACCATTTACGGCGCGACGTTCTGGTTGCCGAGCATGATCAAGAAGATGGGCAACCTGGGCGATTTTCAGGTCGGGCTGCTCAATTCGATTCCGTGGATCATTTCGATTGTCGCCATGTACGTCTTCGCAGCGATGGCCGGCAAATGGAAATTCCAGCAGGCCTGGGTCGCGCTGACCCTGGTGATCGCCGCCATCGGTATGTTCATGTCGACCACCGGCGGGCCGGTGTTCGCCTTCGTCGCCATCTGCTTCGCCGCTATCGGTTTCAAAGCGGCGTCGGCGCTGTTCTGGCCGATACCGCAAAGTTATCTGGATGCGCGCATCGCTGCGGCGGTCATCGCGCTGATCAATTCCATCGGTAACCTTGGCGGCTTTGTCGCGCCGACCGCGTTCGGCATTCTCGAGCAGACCACCGGCTCCATCGAGGGCGGCCTGTACGGCCTGGCGGCGACATCGCTGGTCGCCGCCGTGGTGATCTTCTTCGCCCGCACGGCGCCTGGTGCCAAAGGTAAAACCCCGGCAAAGCCAAGTGAAGAAGCCGCCGCTGTCGTGCCGGCTCGTCCGGCTGCGAGCCACTGAATCGATTGTTGATCTGTCAGGAGCGTTATCTTGAAAATCACCCGTGTCAGCGTCACCCCGATTGCCTTTCGTGATCCGCCACTGCTCAACGCCAGCGGCATCCACGAACCCTTTGCCCTGCGCTCGATCATCGAGATTGAAAGTGACAACGGCTACATCGGCCTCGGCGAAAGCTACGGCGATGCACCGGCGCTGGCGATCCAGCAACAATTGCAGAGCCAGTTGATCGGCCTCGACCCGTTCAACCTCAATCAATTGCGCGCGATCGTGCAGGCCACCGTGGCGGCGAATAAACCCGTCGGCGTCGCTGGTGCCGAACTGGCCCCCGGTTCCCACGCCAGCAAAGCGGTGAGCAATGCCTACTCGGCGTTTGAAGTAGCGTTTCTCGATTTGCAGGCGCACTACCTGAACGTGCCGCTGGTGGACCTGCTCGGCGGGGCGATCCGCGATGAAGTGCCGTTCAGCGCTTACCTGTTTTTCAAGTACGCCGAGCATATCGACTCGCCCTACAAGCCGGACAACTGGGGCGAGGCGCTGAGCGAGCAACAGATCGTCGCGCAGGCAGCGCGGATGATCGAAGCGTACGGGTTCAAGAGCATCAAGCTCAAGGCCGGCACTTTGCCGCCGGAGCATGAAGTGGCTTGCATCAAGGCGCTGAAAAAAGCCTTTCCGGGTTTTCCGCTGCGCATTGATCCGAACGGCAATTGGTCACTGGAGACGGCGATTCGCATGGCCGAACTGCTCGGCGACGATCTGCAGTATTACGAAGACCCGACCCCGGGCCTTGATGGCATGGCTGAACTGCACAAACGCACCGGTCTGCCCCTGGCGACCAATATGGTGGTCACTGATTTCGACGAGTTCCGCCGCAGCGTTGCGCAGAACAGCGTGCAAATCGTCCTCGCCGACCACCATTACTGGGGTGGCCTGCGGGATACGCAGACGCTGGCGAAAATGTGCGATGTGTTTGGCCTCGGCGTGTCGATGCATTCCAATTCGCACCTGGGCATCAGCCTGATGGCCATGGCCCATGTGGCGGCGGCGGTGCCGAATCTGGATTACGCCTGCGACACCCACTACCCGTGGCAGGAGCCGGACGAGGAAGTGATCAAGGGCGGCAAGCTGCCGATTGTCGATGGCTGCGTGAAGATCACCCGTGCGCCGGGGTTGGGGCTGGAACTGGACCATGAGCAACTGGCCAAGCTGCATGATCAGTACCTGACGTGCGGGATTCGCCAGCGCGACGATGTGCGGCAGATGCAGCGGTACAAGGCGGATTGGCGGGCGGTCAAACCGAGATTTTAAGGTCGTTGCGACTGGCTTCTTCGCGAGCAGGCTCGCTCCCACACTTGGCATACGTTTCCCTGTGGGAGCGAGCCTGCTCGCGAATGGCCGCGACGCGATCCTTCAGAGGGTATCAATCAGCCAATCCCTGAACGCCTTCAACGAAGGCAAATTCTCATTGCGCGGCGGGTACACCAGGTAATAGCTGCGGCGGCTGGTAATCGGCTCGCCCAGTTGCAGCAACTCGCCCTTGAGCAACTCATCTTCGACCAGAATCCGCGGCACCAGGCCCACGCCGATATTGGCGCGTACCGCCTGAATCAAGTGCGAGGTCATTTCGAAGCTCGGCCCGATCCGCATGCTGCGATG
>NZ_RAZO01000160.1:0-5151 GCF_004307535.1 Pseudomonas sp. Sample_9 | reverse complement strand
AAGAAAGCAAAGGCTTCGGCGGCTTCCCGATCAGTGGCCAGTGGCTGCGTTGCGATAACCCGGAAGTAGTCAAGCACCACCAGGCCAAGGTCTATAGCCAGGCGGCCGTGGGTTCGCCACCGATGTCGGTGCCGCACCTCGATACCCGCGTAGTCGATGGCAAGAAATCCCTTCTGTTCGGGCCGTACGCCGGTTTCACCACCAAGTTCCTCAAGCACGGCTCCTTCATGGACCTGCCGATGTCGGTGCGCGCCGGCAACATCGGGCCGATGCTGGCGGTGGCGAAAAACAACATGGACCTGACCAAGTACCTCGTCAGCGAAGTGATGCAATCGATGGAACAGCGCCTGGAATCGCTGCGGCGTTTCTACCCGCAGGCGAAAGCCGAAGACTGGCGCCTGGAAGTGGCCGGCCAACGGGTGCAGATCATCAAGAAGGACCCGAAAAAGGGCGGCATCCTGCAGTTCGGTACCGAACTGGTCGCAGCGAAGGATGGCTCCCTCGCTGCCCTGCTCGGCGCATCGCCAGGTGCGTCGGTGACCGTTTCGATCATGCTCGAGCTGATCGAAAAATGCTTCCCGGCCAAGGCGTCCGGCGAGTGGGCCACCAAACTGGCGGAAATCTTCCCGGCCCGTGAAAAGGTTCTGGAAACCGATGCTGCGCTGTATCGCAAGATCAACACGCAGAACAACATCGCCCTGGAACTGGTTGAAGAAAGCAGCGAGACACCAAGCTTCGCTTGATCTTGCGGCATGAAAAAACGCCCCAATCGGGGCGTTTTTTATGGACGCCAGAATCAAAAGATCGCAGCCTTCGGCAGCTCCTACAGGGCCAACATAAATCCCATGTAGGAGCTGCCGAAGGCTGCGATCTGTTGATCTTGTCTTTTGCCCTTAACCGCGGGACTTTTCGATCAGTTCAATGTATTCCGGGGCGTTGCGCTGATCGGCGATCAGGTCAATGAAGGTCTTGCCCTGCGCGTCCTTGCCATCCACGTCGAAACCCGCCGCAACGAAGAAGCCCAGAAAGCGCTCGAAATCATCGATGCGCAAACCACGATAGGCCTTGATCAGTTTGTGCAGCGACGGCGAAGTGGCGTCGACCGGCTCAAAATCGAGGAACAGCTTGATCTGCTCATCGCCGATCTCGTCACCAATCACTTGTTTCTTATCTTTACGCATTGCCGACTCCAGCTCGCAGACATGACACGGGGCGGGCAGTTTACCCCTGCCCGACCGCCCGGCTCAACGCGGACGAATCGCCCCGGTGTGCAAATCCGCCCAGATGTGGCCGTTGGCATAACTGAGGAACTGCACATACACCGTGTCGTTGCGCAGCAGATCCATCACCACGCGGTATTGCGCCAATGGATAGAACAGCGTCAGGGTTTTGCTTTTGTCATCGTAGGCCGGCTTTTTCAGGCTTTTGCTTTCGCCGTCAAAACTCACCAGCACCTGGCTGATCGTCGCGCCCTTGTTCAGCGACTTGCCTTTGAGGCGGATCAACAAGGATGAGGTGACCGGAATCGGCTGCTGATTGGACTGGCGCTGCGCACCGACCACCACCGAATACTCGCTGACCTGCAGCAGTTGCTGCTGCTCGGGGTCAGCATCACGCAGGGTCAGATCGTCCGGCGGCAGGAACTGGCTGTGCATCGGCGCAGCGGACAACGGCAGGCAGAGGGTCAGCAACAGGGCGGCGAGACTGCGGATCAAGAGGCGCATGACAGACTCCGGAGGGCGGGGCCAAGAACTCTAGCATGCACCTGCGCAAATCAATGCGCCGATTCAATCGAACTGCTTGCGCATCCAGGCCTGATAGTCAGCGACACCGGGCTCGCCATCACGCGGTGCCCATGGGGCGAGTTCGCCTTCACCGACCGGGCGATAGGGTCCGGCCTTGCATTCGAACATTAGGCTGTCGGCTTCCAGTACGACCAGTCCGTGAAAGACGTTCGTCGGCAGATCCACACCGACACAGTCCCCGCCGGCCTGCAGAACCTGCTTTTTCAACACGCTACCGTTTTCGTCGAAAATCAGCAGCCCCAGCCGCCCCTTGAGCACCAGCAACGTTTCAGCCTTGTTTTCACCCAGATGACGATGAGGCTGGATGTAGGTGTGCGGTTGCAGCCCCACCGCCATGCGATGACAGGCTTCTTCCATCTGATGGAAGTTGTGATGCTGGCGTCCGCGGGGATTGTGCGCGGCTTTCTCGGCCAACTCAGCGAACAGCGTTTGATCAAGAAAGCCAGGCGTACCCATCGCTTTACATTCCTTTAACCGCGTAAATCCCGTTGGCGTTGCGCCAGTAGCCCTTGTAGTCCATGCCGTAGCCGAAGATGTAGCGGTCGATGCACGGCAGGCCGACGAAATCGGCTTTCAGGTCCGGGCGCGCCTTGCGGTCGTGGTCCTTGTCGATCAGCACGGCGGTGTGCACTTTGCGTGCGCCGGCGTGTTTGCAGAAGTCGATAATCGCGCCCAGGGTATGACCTTCATCGAGAATGTCGTCGATGATCAGCACGTCGCGGTCGATAAACGAAACTTCCGGCTTGGCTTTCCAGAACAGGTCGCCGCCGCTGGTTTCGTTGCGATAACGGGTCGCGTGCAGGTAGGACGCTTCCAGCGGGAATTGCAGATGCGTCAGCAGTTTGCCGGAGAAGATCAGGCCGCCGTTCATCACGCAGAACACCACCGGATTGCTGTCAGCCAGTTGTTCGTTGATTTGTGCACCGACGCGGGCGATGGCCGCCTCGACTTCAGACTCGGTGTACAGGCAGTCAGCCTCTCGCATGATTTGACGGATATGCTCGAGATCAGCGGACATGGCGCTCTCCAGGGGGTTGGCGGAATTGGAAAAGCGGGCAAAGGTACGCATCCCGCGAGGTCGAATCAAGCTCTTATGGACTAACGTACAGAATGTCCTATAGGACATCACCCTCGGATAGATTAATCTAGGCCGGTTTTTTTGCCCGCCGCCGGAGCCTTTCCCATGCCCATCCTCGAGATCCGCCATCCGCTGATCCGTCATAAACTCGGCCTGATGCGCCGCGCAGACATCAGCACCAAGAATTTCCGCGAGCTCGCTCAGGAAGTCGGCGCCCTGTTGACCTATGAAGCTACAAAAGATCTGCCGCTCGAATCCTACGACATTGCCGGCTGGTGCGGCACCGTGTCGGTGGAGAAGATCGCCGGCAAGAAGATCACCGTCGTGCCGATCCTGCGTGCCGGCATCGGCATGCTTGAAGGCGTGCTCAGCCTGATCCCGGGCGCCAAGGTTTCTGCTGTGGGCGTTGCCCGCAACGAAGAAACCCTGCAAGCGCACACCTACCTGGAAAAACTGGTACCGGAAATCGACGAACGCCTGGCGATGATCATTGACCCGATGCTCGCCACCGGCAGTTCCATGGTTGCCACCATCGACCTGCTGAAAAAGGCCGGTTGCCGCGACATCCGCGCCATGGTCCTGGTGGCCGCGCCGGAAGGCATTGCTGCAGTGGAAAAAGCTCACCCGGACGTGACCATCTACACCGCGTCCATCGATGAACGCTTGAACGAGCACGGCTACATCATTCCTGGGCTTGGCGACGCCGGTGACAAGATCTTCGGCACCAAGCAGAAGGACGCGTAACCATGCAGCAAGAGTTCAACGATCCGCTCTGGCGCACGGTACTGTCCGGCGCGCAGATGCTGTTCGTGGCCTTCGGCGCCTTGGTGCTGATGCCGCTGATCACCGGCCTGGACCCCAACGTGGCACTGTTCACCGCGGGTCTGGGGACGATCCTGTTCCAGATCGTCACCGGACGTCAGGTGCCGGTGTTCCTGGCCTCGAGCTTCGCTTTCATCACGCCGATCATTCTCGCCAAGGGCCAGTTCGGCCTTGCCGCGACCATGGGCGGGGTGATGGCGGCCGGTTTCGTCTACACCTTCCTCGGCCTGGCTGTGAAGATCAAAGGCACCGGCTTCATTGACCGTTTGCTGCCGCCGGTGGTGATTGGTCCGGTGATCATTTCCATCGGCCTGGCCATGGCGCCGATTGCCGCGAACATGGCGATGGGCAAGGCCGGGGACGGCACCGAGCTGATTCACTATCAAACAGCGATGATGATTTCCATGCCGGCGCTGCTGACCACGCTGATCGTGGCAGTGTTCGGCAAGGGCATTTTCCGTCTGGTGCCGATCATTTCCGGGGTGCTGGTGGGCTTTGCCATGTCGTTCTATTTCGGCGTGGTCGACACCGCGAAAATTGCTGCAGCGCCGTGGTTCGCCCTGCCGCACTTCACCGCGCCGGAGTTCAACTGGCAGGCGATTCTGTTCATCGTTCCGGTGGCACTGGCCCCGGCGATCGAGCACATCGGCGGCGTGATTGCCGTGGGCAGCGTGACCGGTCGCGATTACCTGAAGAAGCCGGGCCTGCATCGCACCCTGCTCGGTGACGGCATCGCCACCACCGCCGCCGGCCTGTTCGGCGGCCCGCCCAACACCACTTACGCTGAAGTGACCGGCGCGGTGATGCTGACCAAGAACTACAACCCGAAAATCATGACCTGGGCGGCGATCTTCGCCATAACCCTGGCGTTCATCGGCAAGTTCGGCGCGCTGCTGCAGAGCATTCCGGTGCCGGTGATGGGCGGGATTCTGTGTCTGTTGTTCGGTTCGATTGCGGCGGTGGGCATGAACACCCTGATCCGCCACAAGATCGACCTGGGCGAAGCGCGCAACCTGGTGATTGTTTCGGTGACGCTGGTGTTTGGCATTGGCGGTGTGCTGGTCGGCACCGGCACCGGTCCTGATGACTTCGGTCTCAAAGGCATCGCGCTGTGCGCGGTGGTGGCGATTGTGCTGAACCTGATCCTGCCGGGCAATGATGGCTGGAAGCAAAAGAAGGCGGATGAGCCGCTGATCTAAGGCTTTCAGATCTTCATCGCCTGACAGATAGCATTCGCGAGCAGGCTCGCTCCCACAGATTGGAATGTATTTCCCCTGTGGGAGCGAGCCTGCTCGCGAAGCTTTTAAAGGGCCAGCGGCGCTCTTTCGCAGAGGGTCGCCAGCGCCTTGGCCCATTGCGGGTCGTCGTTCAGGCACGGCACCAGTACCAGTTCCTCGCCCCCCGCTTCGCGGAACTGTTCCCTACCGCGATCGCCAATCTCTTCCA
>NZ_RAZO01000264.1:0-5178 GCF_004307535.1 Pseudomonas sp. Sample_9 | reverse complement strand
CGGAAGTCGAACCAGGCCACGTCGTCGCAGGTGCGCAGAGCGCGGATTTCGCGGTTCTCGATGATCAGCACATCGTTTTCCACCGCTGCCGTGCACTCCGGCGTCAGTGCCTTGAAGCTCTTGCGCAGGCTTTCGTGGGCGGCTTCGTCGAGCGGATAGTGGAACAGCTCGGCTTGCTCGAGGTGACGCAGACGATAATCGACGCCGCTGTCGACGTTGACGATCTCGGTGTTCTGCTTGATCAGCGCGATGGCCGGGAGGAAGCGCGCGCGCTGCAGGCCATCCTTGTACAGGCCGTCCGGAACGATGTTCGACGTCGCGACGAGGGTCACGCCGTTCTTGAACAGCTCTTCCATCAGCGTGCCGAGGATCATCGCGTCGGTGATGTCGGAGACGAAGAATTCATCGAAGCAGATCACCCGCGACTCGGCCGCGAAGCGCTTGGCGATGATGGTCAGCGGGTTCTTCTCGCCGCCCAGTGTCTTCATTTCTTCGTGCACGCGCTTCATGAAGCGGTGGAAGTGCGTGCGGGTCTTTTCCTTGAACGGCAGCGCTTCGAAGAAGGTGTCGACCAGGTATGTCTTGCCGCGACCGACGCCGCCCCAGAAATACAGGCCCTTGACCGGTGCCTGATCCTTTTTGCCAAACAGCTTGCCGAGCAAGCCCGGCTTGTTCTGGTCAGCGGCGATCAAGTCGTCGTACAGACGCTGCAAGTGACGCACAGCAGTTTCCTGCGCGGCGTCATGGAAGAAATCCGGGCGTTTCAGATCAGCTTGATATCGTTCTAGGGGCGTCATAATTCGTTAGCAAGGCAACAAAAACGGGCCGTCACTGTAGCGACGGCCTGTGGGAATGGCAATCGGCCCTTGGTCGGGTCGTGCCGCCGATCAGTCTTGAGCTGGAGTCAGTGCGACGCGCAACGCCTCGATGGCGGCGTCCCGCGCACCGATGTCGGCAAACGCCGGGCTGTCGCCCACGCACTCACCGGCCAGCCAGACGCTGAAGCTCAATTCTTCAGTACGCACGTCCAGCGGCTCGCCGGACTGCAACTGTTTGGTCACCTGGCCGGCAGTTTTGCCGTCGGCGAAGTTGCGCGACAGCAGCAATTGCTCGCCATCGGCCGCCAGCAGACGGAAACGGAAGCTGCCGTCGTCCTCGCGGAAGCTGACGAAACGTGCGGTTTTCGCAGCTTTCTTTTTGGTGGTCGCGGCGACCTGAACCTGATTGACGAAAGAACGCAGGCCAACGGCTTCGCGCAATTCATTGAGGAACGGCGTGGCCACGGCGCGGGCCTTCTTCGCACCGATCTGCAGGATGTCTTCCAGGTCCGCCGGACGCTCGATCAACTGGTGATACTTCTCGCGCGCCTCGCCCAGTTCGTTGTCGAGCAACTGGAACAGGCGATTCTTCGCTTCACCCCAGCCCAGACCACCGAGTAGCTCGCTGCGGAACTCGTCAGCCTGCGCCGGAGTGGCGAAAGCCTGGAACAGAGTGAAAAGGTGCGAGTTATCGGGATCTTTCGCTTCGCCCGGGGCCTTGGAGTCGGTGACGATCCGCGAGATCGCGTCCTTCATCTCTTTGGCGCTGGAGAACAGCGGAATGGTGTTGTCGTAGCTCTTCGACATCTTGCGACCGTCGAGGCCCGGCAAGGTGGCCACGCTTTCTTCGATCAGCGCTTCGGGCATGGTGAAAAACTCTTTGCCCTGACCGAACAGATGGTTGAAACGCTGGCCGATATCGCGGGCCATTTCCACATGCTGAATCTGATCGCGACCGACCGGCACCTTGTGCGCGTTGAACATCAGAATGTCCGCCGCCATCAGCACCGGATAGCTGTACAGGCCCATGGTGATGCCGGCATCCGGGTCTTCACCGGTTTCAACGTTCTTGTCCACCGAGGCCTTGTAGGCGTGCGCACGGTTGAGCAGGCCCTTGGCGGCGACGCAGGTCAGCAGCCAGGTCAGCTCGGGGATTTCCGGGATGTCGGACTGGCGGTAGAAGGTCACCCGATCGACATCGAGGCCACCGGCCAGCCAGGTCGCGGCGATTTCCAAACGCGAGCGCTGGATGCGCAGCGGGTCATCGCATTTGATCAGGGCGTGGTAGTCGGCCAGGAAATAGAACGAATCGGCCTGGCTGTCGCGGCTGGCGAGGATTGCCGGGCGGATGGCGCCAGCGTAGTTGCCCAGATGCGGCGTGCCGGTGGTGGTGATGCCGGTGAGAATGCGGGTACGGTTGGTCATGGGTAATCGCTTGTCAGACTGCAATCAATTCGAGAGACGCGGCAGCAGCAGATCCTTGAGATCGGTCAGCTTGCCGTGAAAAAAGTGTCCGCATTCTGCCACTTTCAGCAGCTCATGGGGGCGCTGGAGTTGTTCCGACCATTGGTAGACCAGTTGCGGATCGATGACTTCATCGGTTTCCGGCTGGATCACGGTCAACCCGCCGTGCTGCGGCAGTTGATCCTGCTCGCCCAGACGCATCACCGCCGGGGCAACCATGAACAGGTGGGCAAGCTGGACGCCTTGGGCTTCGAGACGGCCGCCGAGACTTGCTGCAACAAATCCGCCGAAGGAGAAACCGAACAGGGTCAGCGGCAGATTCGGGTGTTTTTCCCGCAGCCATGTGGCGGCGGCCTGGGCGTCGTCGACTTCACCGGTGCCCATGTCATGCGTGCCCTGGCTGGCGCCGACGCCGCGATAGTTGAAACGCAAGGTGATCAGGCCTGCGTCACGCGCGGTGCGCTGCAGGGTCGAGACGACCTTGTTGAGCATGGTGCCGCCCTGTACCGGGTTCGGATGGCAGATCAGCGCGATGCCGCGTGGCTGCTCGTTATCCAGGTAAAGGCTTTCCAATTGACCCACCGGGCCGTCAATCACTACAGGGGTTTCACGCATCAGCAAGGGAGGAACTCCGTGACCTCGAATCGGGTCGACTCGTCTAGCAAATTGTCTGTGCCAATCTATTGCGAGTGAATCGCGGTATACAGCGCAGGTTCGAGCCGTTAACGTAAAGCAAAGCCGTTTATAGAGGAAGGACTCGTGGAACACTCGCTCTTAGTTTGGTTGTTACCGACTCTTGCCCTGGTTGTGGGTGTCGCCATTGGATTCCTGATCGCGCGCGTTGCGCCGAACGCCGCACCGAGCCGCACGCAGCGTCAACTGGATGATATCCAGGAGCGTTTCGACAGTTACCAGAACGAAGTGGTCACCCACTTCAACAGCACCGCGATGCTGGTCAAGAAGCTCACTCAGAGCTATCAGGAAGTGCAGGATCATCTCGCCGAGGGCGCCAATCGCCTGGCCCTGGACGAGCAGACCCGCCAGCGCCTGATCGCCGCCCTGCACGCCGACGCAGCGCAGGCACCACGTGAACGCCTGACGCCACCGCGCGATCAGGAGCCACCGCGTGATTACGCACCGAAGAGCCCGAATTCGCCGGGCATGCTTGATGAGCATTATGGTCTGAAGAAGTAATCGGGTTTCGCTGCGAACAAAAAGCCCCCGGACAGTGATGTGTCCGGGGGCTTTTTTGTATCTGCAATCTTCGCTGCGCTTGCCGGCCTCTTCGCGAGCAGGCTCGCTCCCACAAGGGGAATGCATTTCAAATGTGGGAGCGAGCCTGCTCGCGAAAGGGCCGCTACAGGCGACACAAAAAAATGCCCGATCACAAGACCGGGCATTTCTTCAATCAGGCAATCGCTTACGGATACTGCTGAACCGTACCCGGCTGTTGCTGCTGACCACCGTACTCCTGGCCTGGAATAGCCTTCAGGTTGACTTCGACCCGGCGGTTCTGCGCGCGGCCGTTGACATCACCGTTACTGGCAATCGGGTTATCCGGGCCGGCGCCACGGGCCGACAGGTTGGCACCGCTGACGCCTTGCGAGGTCAGGTAGGTCGCGACGCTCTGCGCACGACGCTGGGACAGGTCCATGTTGTGCTGGCGGCTGCCGGTGCTGTCGGTGTAGCCGACGATTTCGATCTGGTTCTGGTTGAACTCTTTCAGCGAGTTGGCCAGGTTGTTCAGCGGTTGATAGAAGCTGGAAGCGATATTCGCCGAATCGGTGGCAAAGGTGATGTTGCCCGGCATGATCAGCTTGATCTGATCGCCCTGACGCTGCACTTCAACGCCAGTGTTGGCCATGCTCGCGCGCAGTTTCTTTTCCTGCTGGTCGGCGTAGTAGCCGTAGCCTGCTGCGGAAGCACCGACCACGGCGGCGCCGATCAAGGCGCCCTTGCCACGGTTGTCGTGGCCGATGGCGGCACCGGCAAGTGCACCGGCCAGCGCACCGAGGCCACCGTATTTGGCGGTTTTGCTCATGCCTTGCGAGCCACCGTCGGCCTGACCCTGATTGTCATACGGATTAGGCGAGGCGCAGCCGGACAGCACGGCCACGGCAGTAGCGACAATAATCAAACGACGCGTGGTGAACATGGAGAGCTCCTGGTTTTTTGCATTCTGTGGTGCAGCGGCCACTGATCAATCAATGGACCTGCGCGGGCGTTGGATCATGACAATGCCTAAAAATTCCGCCCGCTGCCCGTGACAAAAAATTCAGGCACGTACAAACGGGTTCTCGCGCATCTCATCACCCAGACGCGTGTCCGGACCGTGCCCGGTGACAACCGTCGCGTCCTCGTCCAGCGTATACAGCCGCTGCTTGATCGAACGCACGATGGTCGCCTGATCGCCACCCCACAAATCCGTGCGCCCTACCCCGCGACGAAACAGCGTGTCGCCGGCTATCAACAGCTTAGCCTCGGAAAACCAAAAGCTCATGGAACCGGGGGTATGACCCGGCGTGTGCAAAGCCACGCCGCAACCGCAGGCCAGCTCTTCGTCATCGCTCAACCAGCGATCCGGCGATGGCACCGGGGTGTAAGGCACGCCGAACATCTGGCATTGCATTTCAAGGTTGTCCCAGAGGAACTGGTCGTCCTTGTGCAGATGCAGGGTCGCACCGGTTTTCTCCTTCATCTGCCCGGAAGCGAGAAAGTGATCAAGATGCGCGTGGGTATGGATGATGCTGACGACTTTCAGGCCATGGGCATCGAGGCGCGCCATGATCAGGTCCGGGTTGCCGCCCGGGTCGACGACGATGGCTTTTTTGGTGATTGGGTCGCCGATGATGGTGCAGTTGCACTGGAGCGGGCCGACGGGGAAGGTTTCGCGGAT